>JACFND010000026.1 GCA_019455045.1 Flavobacteriia bacterium | reverse complement strand
AACGATAATTAACTGACTGTCAATTAAACATTATTTTATTTTGCAGAGAGGAAGGGATTCGAACCCTCGATACAGTTACCCGTATACTACCTTTCCAGGGTAGCTCCTTCAACCACTCGGACACCTCTCTAATTGGGGATTGCAAATTTAACCGAATTTTTGGGATTTCATCCTTTTTTGAAAATCAGTTTTTATACTTTGGTCAGCTCGCCTCTCAAACTGGTTTCATAAGCTTTTCTGAATTCTTCATTGCTCAAACCCTGCCCCAGCAGATGGATCGTTTTTGCGACAGAAGCCTCTGTGGTCAGATCAAATCCGTTGACCGCATTGATCTCTCTGAATATTCCGCTGGTTTCATATCTGCCGATTTCAACCATGCCGCCTGCACATTGAGTGTTGATGACAAAAATCAATCCTTCGTTCGCCTTCTTTTTAAGCAGTTCATCGAGCCAGTCATACATAAATATATTGCCCGAACCGAACGCCTCAATGATCATCACCTGCATTTGGGGTGTATTCAGCTGGTTTTCAATAAATATCCTGCTCATGCCCGGAAAGATTTTCATCAGCCCCATGTGCACATCCAAATCGGTATTGATCGAAAATTCAACCGACGGATCTTCTTTCCATAACAAATCTTTTCTGAGATCGAGACGTATTCCTGATTCACCCAGATCGGGATAATTGGGCGAAGCAAATGCATCAAAGTTTTCTGCATTGATTTTTGTGGTACGGTTTGCACGCAATAATCTGTATTCAAAATAAACACAGACTTCATGAATCAGCGGAACTCCGTTTTCGCAAAGCGATGCAAAATGAATTGAAGTTATCAGATTTTCTTTTGCATCCGTCCTCAGATCACCGACCGGCAATTGGGATCCGGTAAAGATGACCGGTTTTTGAAGTCCGTTGAGCATAAAACTGAGCGCAGAAGCGGAATAAGCCATGGTATCTGTTCCGTGAAGAATCACAAAACCGTCGTACTGGCTGTAATTCACCTTTATAATCTGTGCCAGTCTGATCCAGTGTTCGGGTCCCATATTGGATGAGTCGATGGGTTCGCTGAAACTGGTGTATTCGATATCGCTGTCGATCAGTTTGAGTTCGGGTATATGTTCGAGCAGATTGTCAAAATCGAGCGGTTTGAGTGACTGGGCTTCATAGTCTCTTGCCATTCCGATGGTTCCGCCGGTATAAATCAATAAAATCCTGGTCTTCATTTTCAAAAAAACTTCAACGCAAGTTAAAGATTTCAATCAAAGTCTGCAACAGTAAATCGAAGACATCAGGTTGGCAAATCGTTTATAAACTTTGATTTTGCTTGAAATTAATGGAACAATAATTGATACCTTTGCGGCGGAAAAACTGATTATTTTAAAAATTGAGGTTTGTGTTTGACAAACAAAACATCATAAATCCAATGAGTTCAGTTAATTTTGCGGACCAAATCAGTCCAAAAATAACATCCGTAACTGAATTGAAATTATCAAAAAATAGATCAGATTTTCGGGCTTGTAATTTGAAATTTTAACAAAAAAACAAATAAAGTAAACATTAATACGTTATATAGTTAAACCCAAAAAATAAAGTTCATATGAGATTAACCGTCTTATCAGCAGCGATCATTGCTGCAACATTTATCACAAGCTGCGTTTCGCAGAAGAAGTATGACGAACTGCAGGATCAGTTCAACAGTGTATATTCTCAAAATCAGGGATGTCAGACTGAATTGGCAGCGTCCAAGTCAAGAGTGGCAAGCCTTGAGGAAAGAATTGCATCTGAGCAGCAGAATCTTGCCAACCTTCAAAATGCGCTAAGCGAATGTCTGGCAGGCAGCAAGCAGGGAGGTGTGAATATCGAGAAGTTGGTTAATGAAATCAATGCATCCAACAAATACATCAAACATTTGACTGAGATCAATCGTAAAAATGACTCTCTGAACATGGTTTTGACCAACAATCTGACCCGTTCACTGAGCAGAGAGGAAATGAGAGATGTTGACGTTCAGGTTTTGAAAGGTGTTGTATATATCTCACTTTCAGACAATATGCTTTATAAATCAGGAAGCTATGAGATCAGCCCGGCAGCAAATTCAACCCTGTCAAAAGTGGCAAAGATCATCAAAGATTACAAAGATTACGATGTACTGATTGAAGGTAACACAGACAATGTGCCGATCAACAAACCAAATATCAGAAACAACTGGGATTTGAGTACGCTGAGAGCTTCATCTGTGGTTCAGGCGCTTCAGAACGAGCACGGTGTGGATCCGAAGAGACTTACTGCCGGCGGACGAGGCGAATACAACCCGATTGCAAGCAATGCATCAGAGGAAGGACGCGCAAGAAACAGAAGAACACAGATCATCATCACTCCAAAACTGGATGAGTTTATGGAATTGATCGGTCAGGCACCTGAAACAGGCGACGGCAAATAATCAGTAAGATTCCAATAGAAAAATAGCGGGCTTTTTATGAAGGTCCGCTTTTTTTTGTGTCCATTCGCGGATGGTCATTGTTTTTATGAATTCATCTTCAAGCGTAATGTTTGCAGCAACACAGAGCAGCGTGGACGGATGACAGAATTTGATCAGATATTCGATTAGTTGGTTGTTCCGATAGGGAGTTTCCATAAAAATCTGGGTACAATGATTTTTTCTGCTTTCGGTTTCAAGTTTTTGAATGGCCTGTTTTCTCTGATTTTTGTCGATTGGCAGATATCCGTGAAAACTGAACTGCTGACCGTTCATACCCGACGCCATCAGTGCCAAAAGTATGGATGAAGGACCGACCAGCGGAATAACCGGAATATTTTTTTTATGAGCCAGTCTGACAAGTCTTGCACCGGGATCTGCAACTGCAGGAAGGCCGGCTTCTGACAGGATCCCGATCGGTTCCGAACCTTCCAGAAGTTTTGACAATTCAGAAAGTTCCCTTTCATCGGTGTGCTTGTCCAGTATGTGGATTTGAAGTTCGGACTGAACTTTTTCGGGAAGTACGGTTTTGATAAATTTTCGGGCTGATTTTTCATTTTCAACCACAAAGATTTTTATTTCCGAAATCAATTCCAGATTGAATTCGGGAATGCTTCTTTTGAAATCACCATCGCCGAGCAGGGTCGGAATCAGATACAGCCGGCAGCTCATGAGAGTTGGTATTGTTCGATCACTTCATCAATCGCAGCATCGAGCAGCCGAAATACATTTTCAAAATCGGATGCATCGCCCCAATAGGGATCTGGCACATTCAAATCGCCGAGTATCATTTTGATTTTCGATTTCTGATTCGAACTGGAAGTCATCGCCTGAAGATTCAGAAAATTGGATTCATCCATTGCAAAAATCAAATCAAATTCATCCAGATCAGACGCCTTGACCTGTCTCGCTCTAAGTTTTGAAATATCGACTCCGTGATTTTTGGCAGCCGTTATCGCACGTTTGTCGGGATGTTCACCCGCATGCCAATCGCCGGTTCCGGCAGAATCGATCAATACCTGGTCGCCGAGTTTTGAACGCATGATTCCTTCTGCCAAAGGCGAACGGCAGATATTACCCAGACAAACCATTAAAATTTTATGATTCATAATCAATTTTATCCCATGCTGATCTTACGGTTCAGATCTTCAACATAGCCTCTGAAAACACGGTCGGTCTCCGACAGATTGGCCACCGTCTTGCAGGCATGCAGTACGGTTGCATGATCTCTGTTTCCGATTTGCGAACCGATGCTCGAGAGCGAAGCTTTGGTATATTTTTTCGCAAAATACATCGCCAGCTGTCTTGCCTGAACCACATCCCGTTTTCTGGTTTTTGACTGAACCTGATCGATCGGGATTTTGAAATAATCGCAAACCAGCCGCTGTATATAATCGATTGAAATTTCTTTTCTTGAATTTCCGATAAAGTTCGCCAAAGTCTTTTTGGTCAGCTCAATCGTGATTTCCTTTTTGTTGAGCGTTGCCTGTGCGATGATCGAATTCAGACTGCCTTCGAGTTCACGAATATTGGGTTTTATATTTTTTGCAATGTACTCAACAATCTCTTCGGGCATCTCAATTCCGTCTTTTTCAATTTTGTGATTCAAAATTGCAAGACGGGTATCATAATCAGGCACCTGAAGATCAGCGGACAACCCCCATTTGAATCTTGAAATCAGGCGCTGCTCCATGTCCTGAATGTCAACCGGCGGCTTGTCGGAAGTCAGAACGATCTGATTTCCTTTCTGATGCAGATGGTTGAAAATATGGAAAAACGCTTCCTGAGTTCCTTTTTTACCCGACAGAAAATGAACATCATCCATAATCAGTATGTCGATCATCTGATAAAAATGGATAAAGTCATTTCTGTTGTTGCTGGTCACCGCATCGATAAACTGCTGTATAAATTTCTCGGTTGAAACATACAGAACGGTTTTGTCGGGATGATTCTCTTTTGCTTCCAGTCCGATTGCGTGTGCCAGATGGGTTTTTCCCAATCCGACTCCGCCATAGATATACAGCGGATTGAATGAAGTTCCGCCCGGTCTTTTTGCGACAGCTTTTCCTGCCGAACGCGCCAAACGGTTGGATTCTCCTTCTATAAAATTATTGAAATTGAGATTGACATTCAGCTGAGAGTCAATCTTGATTTTTTGAAGACCGGGAATGATGAACGGATTTTTCACCTTCTTGCTGTCGATCGGCATCGGTGCATCCACTTCCTGCGGCTGAACTTTTTCACGATTTGAACTTGGGATTTTGACGGTATAAGGATCTTTGCCCGAATACTTCTGGTCCATCACTATGCTGTAAACCAGTTTTGCGCCTTTTCCGAGTTCTTTTTCCAATGAAACTTTCAGCAGTTTGATGTAATGCTCTTCAAGCCATTCGAAAAAGAATTTACTCGGAACCTGAATGGTCAAAACTTTTTCCTGTAATTTAACAGGCTGAATTGGCAAAAACCAAGTTTTGAATGCTTGTTCCTGAATGTTATCTTTAATAAATTCGAGACAATTACTCCAAACGATTTCTGCAGATTTTCCCATAGTAAAATTAAGTCCTCTTTTTTTAGATTGATTAAATAAAAAACGGATTGTTTGACCCAAGTTTTAGAGCACTAATATAGCCCTTTTTTATCCACAAGCAAAAGTGGTCATAATTTTTTAATAAAAAAAGTTAGCTTACTATTGACTTTTTGAAAATATCTTTGTAACGACTTAAGCGTTACTTTAACATGATGACAAGAACTGTTTCAATCCGTGTCAGATACGGCGAAACCGACCAAATGGGAGTGGTTTATCACGCCAACTATGCAGTATACTGTGAGGTGGCAAGAGTTGAATTTTTCAGACAAATCGGTCTTCCGTACAAGGCTCTGGAGGACAGCGGCATCATGCTGCCGGTGACCGAACTGAATTTGAAATTTTTCAGACCGGCGGTCTATGATGAATTGCTAAAAATCGAAACTTCAATTGTCGAAATTCCGACCGGTGCAAGAATTAAATTCATCTATAAAATTTACAACGAAAAAAATGAACTGCTCACTGAAGCATATTCCGAACTTGCATTTATCGACAAAACCACAAGACGACCTGTCAGATGTCCGAAAGAGATGACCGAAAAACTAAATCAGCTGAAAGATCAATAAAAAAATCAGAGCTTACTCAAATTTTTGAATTTTCACTTTGTACAAAGGTTCAAAGCTCGCCAGGAAATTATCAACATCCTGTTTTTTCACACTGACCAAAAGCCGGCAGCTGTCTGTAAATTCAGTCTCGAGCACTTCTGCGCCAAAACGGTCAACATTTCTCATCACCGCTCCCTGATCTTCGTACGAAAATTCAAAACCGACTTTTTCGGTCAGATGTTTTTCAGTGATTTCAGCTTCATCAAGCGCCAACTGTGCAGACTGTTTGTAAGCTTTAACCAGACCGGGAACACCAAGCTTGGTCCCGCCGTAATAGCGGACAGATGCAACCAAAACAAAAGTGATATTTTTTGACAAAATCTGATTGTAAATCGGCAAACCTGCACTGCCCGAAGGTTCACCGTCATCATTTGCACGATAGTCCTCACCTTCCAATCCCAGCCGATAGGCATAACAGATGTGTGTGGCATCGGGATGAAGCGCCCAAAGATCAGCCAGTTTCTTTTTCACATCTTCTTCATCCAAAACCGGATAGGCATAAGAAATAAAACGGCTCCCTTTTTCTTTGAAAGAAATGTCTTCGATTTTATTGGACAAAGTCAGATAAGAATAGCTCATTTTCTGAAAATTTTAAGACTGTCGCAGCCGATCGCTTTTTGTTCGGTCAGTTTTCCATTGATCAGTGGTGCTTTAATTCCGCTGACCCAATTTTCGGATGAGCTGAAAATCCTGGCTTCGTCCCACAAACCATTACTGATAAACCGATCAAGTGTTTTTCTTCCGCCTTCTATGATCACCGACTGCAATCCTGATTTGTACAATTCTTCCAAAATCGATTCTTCCAGATTTTCATCAAATTTCAGCTGAATAACATCCGGCCTGCTGCTGTCTTCCTTATCAGAAAAAATTATTGTCTGCTGACTTCCGTCAAACAAATGAAGTTTCGAGTCAAGACTCAAATCTCTGTCGATCACAGCACGAACCGGCTGATTACCCGACCACAGTCTCAGATTCAGTTGCGGATTGTCGATTTTCGCAGTATTGTATCCGACAAGCACCGATTGTTCCTGACTTCGCCACAGATGAACCAGCTGTTTTGAATATTGGTTTGTGATCCATTTTTGAACATGATTTTCAGCCGCCATAAATCCGTCGGCGGTCTGCGCCCATTTCAATATAATATAAGGTCGTTTGTTCTGATGAAAACAAAAAAATCTTTTGTTGAGCTCTGCACATTCGTTTTCCAAAACACCGACTTTCACTTCGATTCCGGCATCTCTCATCCTTTCGATTCCCTGACCGTTCACTTTTGAATTCGGATCTGAAATTCCGACAATCACCCGTTTGAAACCGTAACGGACAATCATATCCGAACAGGGCGGCGTTTTCCCGAAATGAGAACAGGGCTCGAGCGAAACATAGATTTCGCATTCTTTCAGGATTTCTTTGTCTTTGATTTTATTGACCGCATTGACTTCGGCATGTGCCTCACCTGCTTTTTGGTGCCAGCCCTCCGAAATGATCCGGCCGTTTCTGACAATGACACAGCCGACCACCGGATTGGGATAAGTCATTCCCAACCCATTTTCGGCAAGTTCGATGCAGCGTTTCATCATCAGTTCGTCAAAATCCATTTTTCAGAAAATTAATTCATTGTTTTTTAAACAAAACACCCCACGGATTTGGCCGCAGGGTGTAAAACTGTATTTTAATTGCTGTTAATTTTCAGCAGTTTCCTCTCCTGCTTCGGGCTTCTGATCCTCAGGATTCTGAATTCCTTCTTCGGTCGTTCCCGGCTCTTCTTCAAAATCAATTCGATGAAGCGTTCTCAGTTTGAATTCGGCTTCGGTCAGACGGCTTCTCTTTTCTTCAATCTGTTTGTGAACATTTTTGAGCAGCGGACTTTTTTCATCCGTAAAGAAACCGATATTGGTTTCAAGCTGATTGATTTCTTTTTCGAGTTCTTCGATGAATTTCTTTGTCTTTCTGATTTCATCATCCAGCATGTGTTCATCCTGACCCGATTTGATTCGGTCGATCAGTGCAGACATTTTGAATTCATTGATCTCATCTTCATTCAGACCCATTGAGCTGACCAGATTGTTTACGGCTTTGCTGAATTCAGAGTTGACAGACATTTTTGCAGCCGGCACCTTACCAATGCTGCTCCATCTGATGTTGAAATCATTGATTTTGTTCAAATCCGCAGCACGGTCACCCGAAGTTTTATAATCGCGCAATTCTGCAAGCAGTTCTTCTTTTTTGGCAAGATTCTGTTCAAATTCCTGACTTACACGTCCGGTTCTTGCCTTGTAATTGTCAAAGAATCTGTTGCATGCTTCCTTAAATTCTTTCCAAATTTTGTCAGACTGTTTTCTCGGCACATGACCGATTTTTTTCCAGTCGGACTGAATTTTTTTGATGATCTGAACCGATTTGTCCCAATCCGTACTTTCTGCATGTTCTTTTGCAATTCTCAGCAGTTCCTCTTTTTTGGCAAGATTCTGCTGCTGTTCGGTTTTCAGATATTTGTAAAACTCATTTTTCTTGTGATTGAATTCACGGGTTGCCGCTTTGAATTCGTCCCACATCTTTTGGTTGAATTCTCTCGGAACTCTTCCGATGGCTATGAATTCTTCTCTTAATTTGTTCAGTTTTTTGATGCTGTTCTGCCAGTCGCTGTGCGATTTTCTTTCTGACTCATTGTACAGCTTTCTAATCTGTGCGAGAACTTCTTCTTTCTTTTTGAGATTTTCTTCCTGTTCTTCTTTGATTTTTTCGCCCAGTTCAATTTTTCTTTCATGAATCTTAAGCGTCAGCTCTTTGAACTTCTGCCAGGTCGGTTCTCTCATTTCTTCAGCCACCGGCACCGCTTCTTCTTTCCAGAGTTTGTGCAGATACTGCAATTCATTCAAAGCTTTCTGAACATTTTCTTCTTCAACCAGCTGTTCAGCGCGTTTGATGATTGACGCTCTGACTTCAAGGTTGTGCGAATAGTCCATTTCTCTCAATTCCTTGTTTAAGTCCAGATATCTGTAGAAATTATCGAGATGATGGAAATATGTTTTGAAAACATTTCCCGCCTGAGATTTTGGAACCATTCCTGCATTATGCCAACGGGTTTTCAGTTTTCTGAATTTTGTGAAAATATTTGAATTGTCATCGTTCGGATCCTGATAAAGCGATTTCAGTTCTTCAATGATTTGAAGTCTTTCAGTCAGATTTTCCTGCTGTGCTTTTTCCTGTTCTTTGAAATAAAGATCGAGCTGGTTTCTGTAATCACCATAAATTCGATTGAATTCTTTTTTCGCCGGATTGTCGTACTGGAAATCAAGCGCATCACCGCCATCTTCTATGAAAGCTTCCCTTTTGGCTGTTTCATCTTCGTCGAGCAGTTTTTTAACCGCTTCGCGAATCTGATTAAAATGCTCTTTCAGTATTCTCGCCGGATGATTTCTCAACAGCTCTTTTGCCTCACCGATCAAAACCGGCAGCGGCAGTTCGTCATAATTTTTAAATGGGATCTGCTGTTCCTGCTCCTCTTCTTCCTCAGCTCCTGCCTCTTCCTCAGCTTCCTCGTGTTTGTAGTCTTCGGTTTTTTCTGAAGTAACTTCAGCCTGCTCAGCTTCTGAAGAAATTTCTTCAGTTTTCGGACTTTCGGCTTCAGTTTTTTTGGTTTCAGAATTCACAGTTCCTTCAACCGGCTCTTCAGAATTTTCATTTTCAGAAAGATTTTGATCTGTTTCTGATGGAACTTCTTCCGCTTTCGGGCTTTCATCTTCTGCTGATGAAGTTTCGGCTTCGGGATTTACGGTCTCTTCAACCGGCTGTTCTTCAGGATTTTGATTTTCAGAAAGGTTTTGATCTGTTTCTTTTTGATTTTCTTCCGGGTTTAAATTCAATTCATTTTCTCCATCTGCACCATTGTGCAGGTTATCCAAATCAGTTGTCATAATGCAGTTTCTTTAAGAGAGCAAAGCTAACAAAACCTGCGCTATTTACAAAAGCGCAGACCAAATTTCCCAGGATTTTTCGGCCTGAAGCTGAAGCATTTCATAACCGTTTTTAATTTTTGCTCCGCTGATTTCTCCCGATTTTAAAAATTCAGTCTTTTCGGGATTGTAAACCAAATCAAACAGATAATGACCGGAAGTCAGAAACCGATAAGGAATTTCGGGCTTTGAATCCACATTCGGAAAAGTTCCCAAAGGCGTGCAGTTGATGATCAGTCTGTGGTTTTTAATTTCGGTTTCATTCAAATCCGAATAATTGAATTCTCCTTTTCTTGTAACGGTTTTAAAACTGATATTCAATTGATTCAAAACAAATTTCACAGCTTTTGCAGCACCGCCGTCACCCAGAATCAATGCATTCAAATCAAAATCATCCAAAAAATTTCTGAGCGAATTTTCAAATCCGTAAACATCTGTATTGTATCCGGTTTTGATGCCGTGTTCAATTTTGATACAGTTGACTGCACCGACCCTTTTTGCTTCCGGACTCAATTCATCCAAAAAAGGAATGATCTTTTCTTTGTAGGGAATGGTCACATTCAAACCTTTCAACTCCCGAATTTCAAATAATTTTTTGACATCGGAAATTTCATCCAAATCAAAGATTGAATAATTGCAATCCTCAATTTTTTCAGTTTTGAATTTTTGTTCGAAATAATTTTCAGAGAACGAATAGGAAATGTTTCTGCCGATCAGACCAAAGCGTTTCATATCCTTTGGTTTTTGGAAAATCTTGCTCTCAGCAGTCTGATGATCAACGGCATATTGGCAGCAACGATGATTCCGACGATAAAATATTCAAGGTTTCTCTGGACAAATTCGTAGGTGCCCAGATAATAACCGAGCATTGAAACGATGCCGACCCAAAGAAAAGCGCCGATCAGACTGTAAACCAAAAATGTTTTGTAATCCACTTTAGTGGTTCCGCAGATAAACGGAATAATCGTTCTGACCACCGGCATAAACCGAGCGATGATGATCGCTTTTTTTCCGTGCTGTGCAAAGAACTGAGTTGCTTTATTGATGTGTGATGGTTTGATATAAAATTTCCCCGGATTTTGCAGCAGCCAGTTGCCGAATTTGCGTCCGACATAGTAATTGACATTGTCACCCAAAATTGCGGCAACCATCAGCAGCGGGATAATGTAATGAATATGAAGATGATTCTGCTGGTCATTTGCGGCGATCATCCCGATTGCAAAAATCAGCGCGTCGCCCGGCAGAAAAGGCATCAGAAAAGATGCGATGATCAGTCCGGTTTCGGCAAAAATGATAAAGAAAAGTGCAGCATAAATCCAATAGCCGTAGGCGGCTATAAAGTCCATCAGCACCTGATCGGGTCGGCTGACGAATTTTGCAATAAAATCAAATATATCCTGCATTTCAATGGTTTACTGCAAGCAGCGGTCAGAAATTATGCACGTGTGATATCGGCTCCGATTGCTCTGAGTCGGGTGTCAATATTTTCGTAACCTCTGTCGATTTGTTCAATATTATGGATCACACTTTTTCCTTTGGCAGAAAGCGCTGCGATCAACAGTGCAATTCCGGCTCTGATATCGGGCGAACTCATGGTGGTTCCTCTCAGCGGAATTTCCTGATTCAAACCGATAACGGTTGCACGATGCGGATCACACAGAATGATCTGTGCACCCATATCGATCAGTTTGTCCACAAAGAAAAGTCTGCTTTCAAACATTTTCTGATGAATCAGCACACTTCCTTTTGCCTGGGTTGCCACGACCAGCACGATGCTGAGCAGGTCGGGTGTAAATCCCGGCCAGGGCGAATCTGAAACCGTCAGTATCGATCCGTCCATGAATTTTTGAATCTTATAATTTTCGTGTGCCGGAATATAAATGTCATCATTTTCACGTTCCACCGTGATTCCGAGTTTTCTGAACACATCAGGAATCAGTCCGAGATTTTCCCATGACACATTTTTGATCCGAAGTTCTGATTTGGTCATTGCCGCCAATCCGATCCAGCTGCCGATTTCAATCATATCGGGCAGAATCGTGTGTTCGGTTCCGGTTAATGATTCAACACCTTCGATGGTCAGCAGATTTGATCCGATGCCCTGAATTTTTGCGCCCATTCTGACCAGCATTCTGCAAAGCTGCTGCAGATAAGGTTCGCAGGCTGCATTGTAAATCGTGGTTTTTCCTTTTGACAGAACGGCTGCCATCACCAGATTTGCAGTTCCGGTCACAGAAGCTTCTTCCAAAAGCATATAGGTACCTTTCAGCCCGTTTTTCTCATCGGTTTCGACTCCGTAGAAATCTTCACCTTCATTGAAACGGTATTTTGCACCGAGTTTCATAAAACCGATGAAATGCGTATCCAGTCTTCGTCTGCCGATTTTGTCGCCGCCCGGTTTGGGCATATAAGCTTTTCCGTATTTTGCCAAAAGCGGTCCCATCAGCATGATCGATCCGCGAAGCGATGCACCGTCTTTTTTGAATTCTTTTGACTGCAGATAATCCATACGGATGTCGTCTGCCTGAAAAGTATAATCTCCGTTTGAATTTTTTTGAATTTTAACACCCAGATCACCCAGGATTTCGATCAGTCGGTTGACATCACGGATATTCGGAATATTTTTGATTCTGACGGGCTCATCTGTCAGCAGAACTGCACACAGAATTTGAAGCACTTCATTTTTTGCACCCTGAGGTATGATTTCGCCGCTCAGGCGATTGCCGCCTTTGATTTGAAAAATTGACATTCTTATCTGCTGTATTTTTTGCTTTTACCTCCTTTTCCTTTTCTGTTCTTGCCTGACGAACTATGTGTTGAATAATATTTTTCTCCTGAAGAAAGAATTTCATTCGAAGCTCTCAAATCTATTTTTCCGTCCGACATTTCATACAAATGATCAAAAATTGCGCTGTCTTCAACCGTATCCTTGTTCCAAAGCAGATAGCATTTTTTCATGTGGTTGGCGATCACCATAATCAGTCCTTCCTGTTTTTCGCCTTCCCAGCTGATAGCCACATCGATCATCCTGCGAATGTTCTTGCCGTAATATTTGTATTTGTATTCTTCCTGCGGATACGGAATCCTTTTTGGCCGGCTGTAAACCTCTGTTTTTTCGGGAACCGGAAAAGGCGAATCAACATCGAGATTGAAACCCGACATGATGAAAAGCTGATCCCAGAGTTTGTGCTGAAAATCATCGACATCTCTCAAATGCGGATTGAGCTCACCCATCACTTCAATGATGATTCCTGCAAATTCGTTCCTTTTTTCTCTGTCTTCAATCGCCATGCAATAATCGACCATCTCCTGCATGTGACGGCCGTATTCGGGTATAATCAGCGGTTTTCTTTCGGTGTTGTATTCCATATTCTAATTTGAATGTTGACAAAAATACGATTTAACAATCATATTATTTTATCGAATGTATTTTTAATTCAGTTTCGGACCGATGATCAGCCGATATTTTCAAGTTTTTCCTTCAAAGCTGAAAGGAATTGTGAAGCCAATGCACCGTCGATTACCCGATGGTCATAAGAGATTGAAAGCATCATCATTTTGCAGACAGCAAGTTCTTCTTTTCCGTTGTTTACAACCACACCCGCACCTGATTTGATCTGACCCAGCGCCAAAACCGCAACCTGCGGACGACTGATGATCGGCGTTCCCATCAGGCTTCCAAAAATTCCGGTATTGCTCACCGTAAAAGTGGTATCCTGAATGTCAGAAGATTTTAATTTTCCGGCTTTTGCATTGTTACCAATCAAATTGACATTTTCAACGATTTCTTTCAAACTCATATCGTTGACTTTCTTCACATTCGGAACAATCAGATTTCCGTCGGGAAGCGCAGTTGCAAAACCAAGATTGATATCGTTTTTCAATATCAGTTCATCTTCATTCATCCATGAATTGAATTTCGGAAATTCTTTCAAAGTATCGACTACCGCTTTCATAATGAAATGAGTGTAAGTGACTTTGAATCCGTTTTCTTTTTGAAATTCTTCTTTGATCCGGTCACGGTGATGAACCAGACTGTTCACATTGACCTCAATAATAGTGGTCACATGCGGAATCAGCTGATAAGAAGTCTGAAGCATTTCTGCAGCCACCTGACGAATTCTTGGCAAAGCTTCGACTTTGTCCTCGGGCTGAATATTCAGATTTAATTTATGACTGACTTTCTGCTGAACCGCAACAGTTTTGTCTTTGTTCAAAAACTTGAGTATATCAACTTTTCTGATTCTTCCGTTTTCGCCGGTCGGTTGAATCCGGTTCAGGTCTTCGACTTCAAGACCGTTTTCGGCAGCGATCTTTCTGACAACGGGTGACAGAAAAGATTTGCCCGACAGACTTTTGGTCGAAAGCAGTTCAACTTCAGCTTTTTTCTCAAGCATTTCAGTTTTGACTTCTTCCTTGATCTCGGTGTGAACAACGGTGTCGTCAGAAACTTCAAAAATCGCAATCGGATGACCGACTTTGACTTCTTCACCTTCTTCGACCAGTATTTTTTTCAAGATTCCTTCATATTCGGACGGAAGTTCACTGTCCACCTTGTCGGTACCGATGGTCACAAATGACTCGTCTTTTTCAACATGGTCACCCGGTTTTTTAATCCAGTCGGTGATAACGGCTTCCATCACACTTTCCCCCATTTTGGGAAGAAGGATTTGAATTTCTTTTGACATAGGAATCAAAAAATTTCAATCATTAAATTATTTAAAAGCATTGATGCCGGTAATGTCGTTTCCGGTGATCAGCAGATGCACATCGTGTGTTCCTTCGTAGGTAATCACAGATTCGAGATTTGCTGCATGACGCATCATCGGATAATCTCCGACAATTCCCATTCCGCCCAAAATCTGACGAGATTCGCGCGCAATATCGATTGCCATTCTCACATTGTTTCTTTTTGCCATCGAAATCTGAGCACCGCTTGCTTTGCCTTCATTTTTCAAAGTTCCGAGTCTCCAGACCAGCAATTGAGCTTTTGTAATTTCAGTTACAAATTCAGCCAGTTTTTTCTGCTGCAGCTGGAATGATGCAATCGGTTTTCCAAACTGATTTCTTTCCAATGCATATTTCAATGCGGTTTCGTAACAGTCGATTGCTGCTCCGACCACACCCCATGCAATTCCGTAACGCGCAGAATCCAAACAGCTCAACGGTCCTCTCAGACTGTGAACGCCCGGCAGCAGATTTTCTTTTGGAATTTCAACATTTTCAAAAACAAGTTCACCGGTTTTTGATGCACGCAGCGACCATTTGTTGTGGGTTTCGGGTGTTGAAAATCCTTTCATTCCTCTTTCTGCAATCACGCCTCTCACCTTTCCTTCCTCGTCTCTTGCCCAAACCACTGCGATGTCTGCAATCGGTGAGTTGGTGATCCACATTTTTGCGCCGTTCAGCAGATAATGCGAACCTTTGTCAACGATTCGGGTTTCCATTCCGCTCGGATTTGAACCGTGATTGGGTTCTGTCAGTCCGAAACAGCCGATCATTTCACCGGTTGCAAGTTTTGGAAGATATTTTCTTTTTTGTTCTTCAGAACCGAAAGTATAGATCGGAAACATTACCAGAGATGACTGAACCGAAGCGGACGAACGAACCGCAGAATCACCTGCTTCCAATTCCTGCATGATCAGTCCGTATGAAATCTGGTCAAGACCGGCACCGCCGTATTCCTCAGGAATGTATGGTCCGAGTGCTCCGATTGCGCCGAGTTTCGGCATCAGGTCGGGTATATCTGTATGGTTTTGAGCCATTTCGTCAATCACAGGTTTGATGTCCTGATTCACAAAATCACGTACGGTCTGACGGATCAGTTTGTGTTCTTCCGACAGTAAATCGTCTATTTGGTAATAATCTGTAGCCATAATTTTAATTTGGTATGCAAAAGTAAGAAATCAAAAGGATTCAAAGGCAAGAATTGAGATACAATTCGGGTGATTTGAACAGTCGGTTATTTTCTATTGGTTTTTGATTATTTTCAGGGCTGTTTCAAGCTTAATTTTTGTATTTTTGTATGATGACGAGAGCCGAATTCATAGAAAAAAACAGACATCTTTTCTGGTATATCAAAGACGATAAAATCACGGACATCAGTAACGATGTACTGGTCGAATTTATTTTTAATTACGGAAGCTGGGAGGATCTCAAAGAACTGATTGAAATCATCGGTTATTCTGAATTAAAGAAAGTTTATGAAAATACAACCGGAATGAAGATTGGAAATTATTTTCCGGCTGCTTATAATTACTTGGGGTTAATCGTTAAGAAATATGCATCCTGAAATATTTTATAACGAAATCAGTTTGTCTGAACTCTAATCTCCAACCAAAACACCGCTCACATTCCATGAAGAAAAACTGCTGCCTTCGGGTTTGCCCTGCGGTATGATTACTTTGACTTTGTGTTTACCGGCCTTCAGTTCACCCAAATCGATCAGATAAGGATTGGTCACCGTTCCCGGACACCAGTTGGAACGGCTGTAATCCGACGAAGAAAGTCCGTTTTGAAAATTGCCCGAAACCGGATTGTAAAGCCGGTATGAACCACAATCTTCACGCCACGGAATCAGGTCGAAGACCACTTTTCCGTCAATCAGAACCATGTTTTTCTTTTGGACAAATTCATCTCCGTTTTCCCAGCCGCCATGACCGGTGGTGATGTATCTGAGCTGAGCATTTTTGAGATCTTCTGTTAATTCAAATTCGACTTCAAGTCCGTTTTCAGAATCAAACAGAGTGCTGTATTCCTGACCCGCCATTTCCATGATGTTGAGCGTATTGAACAGTGGAATCAGTTTTTTCAGTGGTTTGTCAGAATCTTCATCATTGTGAATGGTCACATTCATCGAAATCAGATGGCCGCCTTTGTCATAGTTGCCGATAAATGCACCGATATAAACTTCTTGATCCGAAAGCAACGATGCATAATCCGAAATTTCCTGCCGATAATAAACCGAATCCTGCCAGTTTTTGTTTTTCAAAGTCACCCGACCGTTGAAATGTTTGACGCCAAATGGTGTGAAAAATCGCATCAGTTCGACCGGCGGATTATAACTTGCAGTTGCTGCAATGCCCTGATATTTTTTCCCGTTTCCGTTTTCATAAACCGGAAGTTTGTCAGCACCATTGTTCAAGCCATCCAGAAAAGACTGTTTTTTATCGGTCGGAATCATGAAGATGCTGCCCGTACGATCATAGGCATCACCGTTTGACTGTTCGGTCAGATCGATAAAAATTTGAGATGAAGAATTGAGTTTAGGAAATTTCACTTTTTTCAAAACTACGGTTCCGTTTGCAAATCTTTGTACATCCGGTTTGGGTTCAAATTCGTCCGAAAAATGAATCTGCTGATTTTTAAAAATTTCAATGGTTGTAAAACGCGCATTCCAAATTTTGTACTGGTAATCAATTTTCTCAAGAAATTCGGGTTTTGAATCAATGACAAACTGAACCGGATTCTTTTTCGATTTTTTCATTTCAACCGCTTCGATCACATAATTTCCGTTTCTGACGATTTCAAGCACCAATCCGAGATCGGCACCAAGCACTGTCGGTGAAGCTTTTAATTTTTTATCGTTCACATACCAGATTTCAACGGTATTTGAGTTGATGATCGTTTTTGCTTTTTTGCAGTTGTAGCCCAAAATCTTTTTTGTTTCATCCAAAAATTCAAACTCCTGTTCGGAGATCGACTTCAAATCCTGCATGGAAACCGTTTCATTCGGATTTAAAAATGCAAGCTGTGTATATGATTTTGCGGAAGTATTCACAAAACTGACTTCGAACGGAAAATCCGATTTCCGATTCAGCACATCTCTTGAACCGATCAGAAAATTTGTACCGTCAGTCAAAACCTGAATCGGATTTTGGTTTTCCGACTTTTGACCGTTGTATGAAGCTTCATAAGTGATTTCGGTTAATTTGTCCGAATTAAATTGAATTTGTGCATTGCACAAAAACGGTAAAAAGACGAGTATAAATATAAGGTGTCTGAAATTCATAATTTAAAATCGATGAGCACAAACTTACAATTATAAGCAGCATATTCGAACTGAAATTTTAAAATTTAAAACAAACCGAAATTATCATTTTAACTTTGCCGTATAAAAATTAAAAAATTGTCGTAAGATTTGTAAATTATACGTGTAGAATTAATATCTTTGTCGTGTAAATTAAAAAACAAAATCATGGACGCTAAAATCACTTTGTCATTTGACGCAGAAGTCATCACCAAAGCCAAAGAATTTGCCGCCCAAAACGGCATCAGTCTTTCAAGGCTGACCGAATTTATATTCGCCCAAATGACCTCTCAAAATTACAAAACCATAGACGAACTTCCGATCGCCGATTGGGTCAATTCGGTTGCAGAAGAACGCCCCGAGTACGGAATCCACAAATCGCGTAAAAAACTGAAATCTGAATTTTACAAATCCAAAAAGTGAAAATCTTTGTCGATGCAAATATACTGGTCACCGTTCTGAACAGTGAATATCCGCTGTTTCCGTCGGCAGCGAGGATTCTGAGTCTGAATCAATCCAAAAAATTCAGGATTTACACTTCTCCGATCTGTCTTGCGATTGCATTTTATTTTGCCGAAAAGAAAAGCGGAACCCAAAGGGCAAAAGAAAAAATTAAAATTCTTTCACAGCAGCTCGAAATTACAAATACCAATAAAAAAACGGTCAGAATGACTTCAGAAAATCCGAAAATCAATGATTTTGAAGACGGTCTGGAATATTATTCAGCCATCGAATCTGGCTGTGAAATGATCGTCACCGAAGACACCGCCGATTTTTATTTTTCAGAAATTCAGGTTTTGAATTGCGATTCGTTTATTTCCTATCTGGGCAATCGTTAGAATTTCTCTATTTTTACAATCTAAATCACAATCAAATGAATGCTGCTGTTTTTGAGTGGATCGGATATTCTGCATCGATATTTATCGTTCTTTCTTTTGTCATCAATCAGCTCAGAATCATTCGAATCATCAATATGCTGGGCTGTATCTGTTTTGTGATTTACGGAATTTATTTCAAAGCCTGGCCGGTGGTGATTCCAAACGCGATGGTGGTTTTTATCCAGCTGTATTATCTGTTGCACAAAGACAAACAAAACGCAAATGGCTGAGCGCAGAATCATCTCATCGGTCATCAATAATTATCAGGGCGATCAGCGGGTTCAGAAACAAATCCGGTCGCTTGGAAAATTCGGATTTAAAACCGAAGTGATTGCAACCAATCTGAGAGGAAATCCAAAACTCGATTTTGATTATCCGGTGCAAATCATCCGGCTTTCTAATCAGGACGGAATGCGGATGTATCTTGAATTCAACCGGAAACTTTTTGGCCGGCTGATGAAAACAGTCAAAAAGGGCGATATTCTTTTGGCAAACGATGTGGATTCGCTTTTGCCCAATTATCTGGTCAGCAAAATCAAAAAAGTTCAGATCGTTTTTGACAGCCACGAAATCTTTTCTGAACTGCCGTCGCTGACAGGCCGGAAATTCAAAAAGAGAATCTGGAAAATGCTCGAATCGTCGCTGGTTCCGAAGATGAAACATTTTTATACGGTGAGCGAAGGTTATGCCGACTGGTTTGAAAAAGAATACGGAAACCGGCCTGAAATCATTATGAACGTTCCGGAAATTCAAACCGAAAACCACAATCAGTTACAGATTGAATTACCCAAAACAAAAGAAAATCAAAAAATAATGATTTATCAGGGCGCAGTCAACATCAGCCGAGGAATCGACAAAATGATACTCGCTATGGAACTGATTGAAAATGCACAGCTTTGGATCATTGGAAACGGGCCAAAAAAAGAGGAATATCAGAAACTGACCTCAGAAAAAGGTTTGGATTCAAAAGTCATTTTTATCGGTGCAGTACCGCCGGATCAGCTCAAACTGATTACGCCAAAGGCAGATCTCGGGTTCAGTCTGGAGGAAGATTTGGGCATCAGTTACAGATATGCGCTGCCCAACAAGATTTTTGATTATATGCATGCCGGCGTTCCGGTTTTGGGCACCGATCTGCCGGATATCAAAAGGACGATTGACAATTACAAAATCGGTCGGACGGTTTCGGATCATACACCCGAACATATTGCAAAAATGGCAAACGAGATGCTTGCCGAAGGAAAAGAAATTTATTCCGAAAATCTGAAAAAAGCAGCACTGGTCTTCAATTGGTCAAATGAAGAAAAGAAACTCGAAAAGATTTTTTCTGTATTTAAAACTTCGGATCAGGCCTGAAAAAGAGATTCGGTTTCGGTGAACTGCACCTTGCCGTCTTCACATTTCAGTGTGGCACACGGAAATTTTCTGATCATGTCGTAATCATGTGTTGCCATCAGCACCGCCACATTTTTTTCCTTTGACAGATCGTGAATCAGACTCATAATTTCGATTGAAGTTTCGGGATCCAGATTTCCGGTCGGCTCGTCTGCCAAAATCAGTTTCGGATCGTTGAGCAGTGCGCGTGCAATTGAAATCCTCTGCTGTTCACCGCCCGACAGACGGAAAGGCATCATTTTCTTTTTTGAAATCATACCCACGCTTTCGAGCACTTCGTCGATACGGTCGTTGATCAGTTTTTTGTCGCTCCATCCGGTTGCTCTCAGTACAAAAGCAAGATTTTTTTCGACATTTCGGTCGAGCAGCAATTGGAAATCCTGAAAGACAATTCCGAGATGTCTTCTCAGATCCGGAATTTTGCCGGTTTTCATACCGTTCAGTTCCACTCCGACCACTTTTCCAAAACCTTCGGTCAGCGGCAGAGCACCGTACAAAACCTTGAGCAGACTGCTTTTTCCGCTTCCGGTTTTACCAATCAGATAAGCAAATTCTCCTTCTTTCAATTCAAAATCAACATTGCTCAGTACCAGATAATTTCGCTGGTAGATGAAAGCTCTCTCCAATTTGATAACGCTGTCTGACATATTTCTGTTTTTACGAAAGCAAATATATAAAAAAGCCCGAAAGAAACTTTCGGGCCTGGTCTTTTTAATATAATATTAGCGATTATCGTTTAGCTCTGACTTCGCTAACCGTCAATTGCTTTCTGCCCTTTTTTCTTCTGGCTGCCAATACCTTGCGTCCGTTTACTGTGGACATTCTTTCAAGGAAGCCATGTTTGTTTCTTCTTCTTCTGTTGCTGGGTTGAAATGTTCTTTTCATCTCGTATTATTTTCTGCTTTTCACAAATCGAGTGCAAATATAGTCCTATTTTCCAAAATCCAAAAAGCATTTGAATAAATTTTCTGTTTTTATTTTTCGGATCAATTCCAACAGCTTCCTACAGTACGGCACACAGACAATTTTGATTCCGAATAATTTTAAAATTCTTCAGCCATCCATTCAATCTTTGCGGTTCTGTTGACATTTATTTGAAAGCTATCGTTTAATTCTTTAAATTTACGGTTAGGAAAAATTTAATGCTCTCTGACCGATGAAATTCAAAAATACAGGTGTAATCGCCGTGCTTGTACTATTGCTGATATTTGGCTTTGTCCTGTTTGGTAAAAGCGATCAGAATCAAAAAAAAGAAAATCTCCCGCCCGATATTTTTAAAACCGAAAATCCGATACAGCAACCTGCTGATATTGCTGCGCTTACCGATGAGGAAACCGTTGTAAATTACGTCAGACAAAATAACCGGCTTCCGGATTATTACATCACAAAAAATCAGGCGAGAAAACTCGGCTGGAAACCGGAAACCGGAAATCTTTGCGAAGTTTTGCCCGGAAAAGCAATCGGCGGCGACCATTTTGGAAACCGTGAAAACAGACTTCCAAAAACCAAATCAAGAAAATATTTTGAAGCAGATATCAATTACCACTGCGGAAGACGAGGTTCCGACAGACTGATATACAGCAGCGACGGATTGATTTTCACCACAAAAGACCATTACAAAACCTTCCAAAAACAATAATCAATATGGAAAATGAAGTTACTTTGGATTTTGATTTTATCAGTGATTATGATGAATTTTATTCGATGCTGAAACGAAAGTTCGATCTTCCGGAATGGTTTGGCAACAATCTGGATGCGCTTTATGATTTTATCGGCGGCGATCTGAAACTTCCCTGTCATCTGAGGCTGATCAACTTGAATCTTGAACAGATTGAGGATTTTGAAGACCTGCTCGAAACGCTTGAAGATGCCGAAAACGAGATTAATGGCTTCAGCTTTTCATATTATATGGAACAGTTTGACAATTTTGACGAAGACGAATATTCGGACTGAATTTTTCAAAATTTAATACAACAAAAAAGCGCCATTTTCAGGCGCTTTATTTTTGATTTGACTTATTTGCTGAAGTTTGCGGGAATCACCAACAGCGGAATCCGGGTGTGAAAACTCATCTGTTTTGTAAGACTCGGATTGAAAAGACTTTTCCAGAATCCTTCCTGATAGGTAATCATCGTCAGCAGGTCAACCTGATTTTTTGAAATATAATCTTCAAGTGTTTCCTCAAAGCTGTCGCCGATCAGATGAACCGAGCTCAAAGTATCGTCACGGTATTCATTTTTCAGAAATTCAGCATAATTCTGAAGTTCCTGCTGATGTTTCACATAGACTTCTGCGGTCTGGTCATTTCCCGTAAAAACTGCGGTTTTAACGCTTGCAGAGAACAGAAAAGTCATTTCAAACAAATAATCCAAAATCTCATCATTTCTCTCAAACTGTCTGGTTGCCAGCAGTATATTTTGAGGTTTTTTCCATTTGTAATCGGACGGAATCGCCATCACCGGAATTTTGGTTTTTCCGATTACATCAGAAGTATGACTTCCCCACAGCTTGGTTTTCAGACCGGTTGCACCCAAAGTTCCCATGATGACCAAATCTACTTTTCCTTCTTCAGAAACTTCATTGATTGCGTCTGCAAGCGGTTTGACAGAGATAGCGGTTTGAATATCAACCTCTGATTTCTTCATAAAACCAATCCTCAAATCATTCAATTTGATTTTTGCCTCATTGATCAGATCATTTGTAAACTCTCGGTTTACACCCATCAGATCGGTGTAGCTTCCCTCTGCGACTTCAAAAGAATTCAGCAAAGTAATTTTTGCCTTCAACAGTTCTGCTGCATGAATTGCAAAATCAATTGCAATTTCAGATGTCTTTGAAAAATCGGTTGGTACAAGTATATGTTTCATAACAATTAATTTTGAGTCTGACTTTTGTGTCTTTAACAAATATAGCAAATTTGAACAAAGAAGACAATGAGTGAAAGTCGGTCATATATCGGAACTTTTTCGACTGGTTATATAATTTTGTCAAACTCAATCCGGCAGTGAATTGCAGAGAGACTCATTGTTTTTGAATTTCGACATATTGACCAAAATCATATCCTACAAACCGAATTGGGATTCAAATTCCAAAATGAAATTAAAATTTAATCATATTCAATATTGGTTTTTGTTGAAATTTCGTTTTGCAGTTTGTAACTTGTGAAGTCAAAAAATCAAACTGAAAAATTCGTCATGGGAAAAGAAATCGAAAGGAAATTTCTGGTCGATAAAGACAAATGGGCACAATTCAGCAAACCTGCCGGACAACATTACCGACAGGCCTATCTGATCAATGAAATTGAAAAAACGGTTCGGGTCAGACTGACCCCGGATACGGCTTTTTTGACCATCAAAAGTTCTACAGACTATATCAGCCGTGCCGAATACGAATATGAAATCCCGGTTGCGGATGCAAAAGAAATTCTGGATCGGTTTTGTAAAAAAGAAATTTCAAAAAACAGATACAAACCCGTCATCGGCGGAAAAGAATGGGATGTGGATGAATTTTTGGGCGACAATGAAGGGCTGATAGTAGCCGAAATAGAATTGGAATTTGAAAGTCAGGAATTTGAAAAACCGGATTGGATCGGCAAAGAAGTTTCGGGCGATGAACGTTATTACAATGCTTATCTGATCGATCATCCGTACAAAACCTGGAAAAACGATTGAGATGAATTCAGATTATCAAAAAATTTCAAATTTTATAGAAATCATTAAAAATCAGCCCAAAAATCCAAATTTTGAAAAGACGTTTGAGAATGCTGACATCAGCCGGAATGATTTTGAAAAATTGGTCAAAAACTGGTCCGGTCTTTCGCTTTCACAATTTTTTAATTCAATCAATCCAAAACATAATTTCAGCCTTTTGAACCGTGATTCACAGACTTCACTTTTTGATGTAGCAACCGATAATTACGGAAAAGCAGCTTCTGAATTTACCCAAATCATACCGATGACCGATGAAGAATACGGCGATAAAGGTTCAAATCTGAAAATTGATTATGAATTTTATGACAGTCCTTTTGGCGAAATGATTGTCGCCTCGACTTCAAAAGGTGTCTGCTATATGGCGTTTTACGAGAATCATGAGCAGGCGCTCAGAAATATGAAAAGCAGATCTTACAATTCTAAATTTGTTCAGAAGAAAACTGAATTTCAAATTGCTGCGATATCGATTTTTGATTTGAAAAATTCAAAACCAATTAAACTTCATATGAAAGGAACCGAATTTCAGCTGTTGGTTTGGAATCAGCTGCTCAAAATTCCGATCGGAAAACTGGTCAGTTATCACATGATTGCAGACGATTTGAATATGCCTACTGCTTCCCGCGCCATCGGAACCGCAATCGGCAGAAACCCGATCGCATACATCGTTCCCTGTCACCGGGTGATTCAGTCCGGCGGAAATTTTGGCGGATATATGTGGGGAAATACCCGAAAAATGGCAATCACAGCCTGGGAAGCCGGTTTTAAATACAGAGATTAATTTCAGAAAACCATTTTTGATTGACCAACCGTTCTGAAGAAATAATTGTTAATTTTATGTACTTTTGACTTCGAAAAAGTCAATCGTTTTGCCGTCTCTCAATCATATTATCAAAAACATACAAACCGAAACTGCAGGTCTTTCGCCTGCTTATTTTGCACTGCCGATGGCAACCGGAATCGTTTCAGTCGCAGCAAAAATGTCCGGTTTTGACGGATTTGCAAGACTTCTTTTCGATTTCAATCTGATTGCCTTTTGGGGATTGGCGCTGCTGTTTTTGCTGAGGATCTTATTTTATTATCCCGAATTCAAAAAAGATTTTGTCACCGGATCGATCAGTCCGGGATTTCTGACCATTGTTGCCGGCATCAATGTGGTCGGTTATCAGTTTTTGCTTTTTGACGACAATCTCGCAGCGGCTTCGGCCCTGTTTATCTCCGGCGTACTGCTTTGGTGTGTTTTGATTTATTCGCTTTTTACGATCATCATCATCAAACGGGAGAAAGATCCGCTGAACCGCGGCATCAACGGAATCTGGCTGCTGATCGTGGTTGCAACCGAATCGTTCAGTGTGCTCGGAACCGAGCTTGCGGGCTATATTTCATTCCCAAAAGAAATCACACTTTTTATATCGCTTGCTGTTTTTCTGGTCGGCTGTATGCTGTACATCATACTGATTACGCTGATTTTTTATCGGCTGGCCTTTTTCAGGGTGAGAGCAGCAGATCTGGCGCCTGCCTATTGGATCAATATGGGTGCAGTCGCAATCATCACATTGGCAGGAACCGCTTTGGTCAGAAATGCAGGTGAATGGGATTTTCTTGAATCAATTACAGGTTTTCTCAACGGTTTTACTTTGCTGTTTTGGACCACCGGAAGCTGGTGGATTCCGCTGCTGATCATGCTCGGTGTCTGGCGATTTGTATTTCAAAAAACAAAAATCATTTACAAGTCTTCAGCCTGGGGAATGGTCTTTCCGCTCGGCATGTACACCGTTTGCACCTATCGGCTGGCTGAAGCAACCGGCATCGGATTTTTGAATTCGATACCCGAAATCTTTGTGTACATCGCAATTTTTGCTTGGTGTGTCACCGCTTTGGGCATACTGCTATATTGGATCGGTTTGTTTAAAAATAAGGTTTCAGCTTCTGAAGTTCAAGTTCCCGAAAATCACTGACCACAATATCCGCAAGCGAATAATCCTGTAATTTGGTTTTTCCGCCGTTGTATCCGGCGCAAAAAATTCCGGCTCGATGTGCAGCTGTAATTCCGTTGGTCGAATCCTCGATCACCATACATTCTTTTGCAGATTCACCCGAGAGTTCGGCTGCTTTTAAAAAGATTTCGGGATTTGGTTTTGATTCTTTCAGATCGGTTCCGCTGATCACATCATTGAAAAACCGTTTCAGATCAAATCGTTCAAAAACCATATTTATGGTCGCATGCGAAGCCGAGGTCGCCAAAACCATTTTGATGTTGTTTTCGTAATAATGTGCAATCAGTTCCCTGACACCCGGAACCATATCAAATTCGGAATCATTGTAAAAATATTCCTTAAAAAAAGTCCGTTTGACTTCTTCAAGATTTTCAACCGCCGCGGTCAGACCAAATCTGTCGATCACTGTATTGCAGACCTTTCGGGTGGACGCGCCGGCAAAGGTCGAATAGAGTTCTTCGTCAACATCGGCACCAAAACTTTCAAACATTTTGAAATACGCTTTTTTGTGAATCGGCTCGGTATCGACAATCACACCATCCATGTCAAAAAGAACTGCTTTGAGCGGCATATTGAATTTTTTGCGAATGTAAGAATTTATAATTCCAAAAATTATTTCAACCTCAAAACCGAATCTTTATACTGGTTTGTAATTTATTTTGAAACAAAGAGTTGACTGGCGTTTAATCGACTTTTCTCGCAATATAATCGCTCTCATTCCCCACTCTGTCAACCGCTTTCACAGCAATCAGCTTGAGCTTTTTGTCATTTTTTGTTTTTGGGAATTTTTTGAAATTGACATCAGAATCCAGAATTTCAGTTACCCAATCATCGTCATACAACAGATAAACCACCCAATGTTTGACTTCGTCCTTTTTGTGAAATGACCAGTCGGCTCTGACTGCATCGTTTTCTTTTGTCAGTTTTAGATTGGGTCTGTCGGAAATAATTGGTTTCAGCCATGAAGATTGAGGAACCAGTGCTTTTTCACGATAAGGACCGTTTTTGAGCGAATTGAGCATATTCTGATTCAATCCAGCCATACTCCAATGCACCACGCCGGCATCTTCGGGAATCTGCAGTCGGGTTGATTCGATCTGACGGATGATTTCAGCAGGTTTGTCGCTCACTTTGATTTCAACCGTATTCAGTCCCGGCCAGAGATGTCTTTTGAATGTATTTTCAGATTCCCACCATTTCAGCAGACTCACAAAACTCTGTCTGGGCGCATCAATCGGCCAGTACAGTTGAGGTGTGAAATAATCGATCCAGCCTTTGTTCAGCCAGAGTTTGGCATCCGCATAAAGTTCGTCGTACTGTGACAATCCGACCACACCGTTCGGATAACCCGATTTCCAGATTCCAAACGGACTGATTCCAAATTTCACCCAATTCTTTTCGGTTTTAATTTCAATATAAATCCGCTGTATAAAATTGTTTACATTTTCTCTTCTCCAATCTGCTTTTGAAAGCGTGCCGCCAGAATTTTTGTAGGCATTGTAAGAATCTTTGTCCGGAAAATCAGCTCCGTTGTTGTAAGATGAATAAGGATAAAAATAATCGTCAAAATGAATTCCGTCCACATCGTAACGTTTGACAATGTCCATCACCACCGCACTCACATGATCCTGAGTTTCCTTTTGTGCCGGATCAAACCAGTACATTCCGTTGCTCAGTCTGACGATCTGTTTTGGCATTTTATTGACCATCGAATATGAATTCACTCTTCCGCCGTTGGTGTGATGCGCACGATAAGGATTGAGCCATGCATGAAGTTCAAGACCTCTTTTGTGCGCCTCCTCGATCCAAAATTGAAGCGGATCGTAATAGGGTTTTGGCGCAGTTCCGGTTTCGCCGGACAGAAAGATCGACCAGGGTTCAAGTTGGCTGTCATAAAGCGCATCAGCCGAAGGTCTGACCTGAAGAATGACCGCATTGAAATTATTTTCTTTCAGCTGATCGAGTATCCGGATGGCTTCCTCTTTTTGCTGTTCCACCGGAAGACCTCGTTTTGAAGGCCAGTTGATATTTGCAACCGATGCAATCCAGGCACCTCTGAATTCCCTGTTCACTTCAGGCAATTCTACTCTGACTTCGGGTTCGGCTTCAGGCTCGGCTTTTACAACCGGTTTTTCAACTGTTTTGGGTTCATCTTTTTTTACCGGAACGCCCGCCTGAACCTTTCCAACCTGATCACGGATTTTGTCACGGGTTTGGGTTTTTTGCTGGACCTGTGTGGTATTCGGCTTTTTTTTGACATGTTTTCTTGAAGATTTCGGACTTGTCGCACAGGAAGTGAACAATCCGAAAATCAGAACAAACACAAGAAATCTCAACTGTTTCAAACTCATAAGAAAAATTAATTCGGCTTGGATACTAACGAAATTCGCAGTCCAAAAGTATATCTTATTTTTTGATAAGTCAGCAAAAATAAATCTTTAATGATAACTGAAAATTTCGGGTCATTTAAACTGTATATTTCTGATTTTTCGATGCCAAATCATTCAAAATAATTTGATTCATTTAAAAAATTGAAAGCTTTAAAATAATCCGATTGTTTTTATAATTTTACGCTGATGAAATTGTTTTTTGAAAATATCAGTCAGTCGGACAGTATTTCGGTGAAACAGCCGCTCGAAGCGGCATACGAACAGGCATTGGATGTGTTTGAACAGTTGCCCGAAGATGACGGCAGTTCCTTCGGACTGGTTACCGATCGTGATGTGATCATTCAGATTTCAAAATTCAACCGATTTATGTGGCTGGTCGAAATTCCGGAACCCGAAAAAAAAGGCAGCTGGCAGGCGGTTTGCAATCGAAATCAGGTCAAAAGAGCATTGAAAGAACTGTTTGACGAAAGAGATCCTTTTCTGGTCTGTGATTTCAAATTCGAATCTTTTCATTGATCCGATTTTAATCCGAGGTCAATTTTTTATGCTAATTTTGCAACAGTTTTTTCAATGATGTATAAATCCGTAATCAGACCGCTGCTGTTTAAATTCGATCCCGAAAAAGTACATCATTTCACCTTTGGACTGCTAAAATTTGTTCACAAAATTCCATTTGTTCCTGCCATTTTAAGAAAATCATTCACAATCGAAGATCCCCGACTGGAAACAGAGGTCTTTGGTCTGAAATTTAAAAACCCGATCGGTTTGGCAGCCGGATTTGACAAGGATGCAAAACTTTTTAATGAATTGTCTTCTTTTGGTTTCGGATTTATTGAAATCGGAACGCTGACTCCAAAACCACAGCCGGGAAATCCAAAAAAACGGCTGTTCAGACTGATTGAAGACGGCGGAATCATCAACCGGATGGGATTTAACAACGAAGGTGTCAAAGCTGCAGCCGACAGATTGAGAAAAAATAAATCGGTGCTGATCGGCGGAAACATCGGAAAAAACAAACTGACAACCAATGAAGATGCAATCAGCGATTACGAAATCTGTTTTGACGAATTGTTTGATTTTGTCGATTATTTTACTGTCAACGTCAGCAGTCCAAACACACCGAATCTGAGAGAACTGCAGGACAAAGAACCTTTGAAAAATTTACTGCAGTCATTGCAGAATAAAAATTCAGCCAGACCAAATCAAAAACCGATATTGTTAAAAATCGCACCCGATCTGAATGATGAACAACTGCTTGACATCATTGAAATCGTGAAAGAAACAAAGATTGCAGGTGTGATTGCGACCAATACTACGCTGAGTCGTGAAAATCTGAAATCAAAAAACAAATCTGAAACCGGCGGACTGAGCGGAAAACCATTAAAAGACCGTTCGACAGAAGTGATTAAATTTCTGTCCGAAAAAAGCAACAGGGCTTTTCCAATCATCGGTGTGGGCGGTATTCATTCGGCTGAAGACGCAATTGAAAAGCTGAATGCAGGTGCTTCGCTGATTCAGATTTATACCGGATTTATTTATGAAGGTCCGGGTTTTGTCAAAAAGATCAATCAAAAATTACTGGAAAACAAAAACCGATAATTGATTCGGTTTTTACTGCTTATCCGGCTGTCCTATTAAAAATACGGCAATTGCCTTATTGATTCACTTTGGTTGTAGGATTATTTTTGTCTCGTTGAATTCAGTCAATTAATCTGAAATCAAAATCTAATTTAATCTTAAAACTAAAAAAATTAACAAAATGAGACACTTTTTATTTTCAACGCTGATCATGTTATTCAGCATTTCGGTAAGCGCACAGTCTGATCAGATTTTTCTTCACAACGGTCAGGAAATTTCAGGAAAAGTCCTGAAAGTGGCTGAGCACACGGTAACTTTTACTTATGACGGTGAGGATGCCGAACAGACACTTGGCAAATATGCGGTTCAGAAGGTGGTTTACGGCAAAAGCGGCCGTGAGCAGGTGGTTTCGGATCGTATTGACATTTCGGGCAAAGACGGATGGCAGAATGTAATCATCATCGAAAGTCTTGAGGAAGTTGCCGGTCTGAAAAGAGTTGGTGAAATCAAAGGCAAAACCGGATTTATCAATTACAGAACCGGTGCGGGCAGCGACAGAAAAGCACAGGAAAAACTTCAGAAAGAGGCTGCAGCAGCCAACTGTCCTTTTGTTTTGCTGACCATGGACAAAGACATTGACAGAAAAGGAGCGAGTGGCGGAGGTTTCGGTCAGAATCAGTCAATCAAAAAAGGAGTGGGATATTCCTATTAAAATTCCTGTCAGACTTTCTTATAATACGGAATCCGACAGCTGTTTCGAGTTTGAAACGGCTGTCGGTTTTTTTTAATTCTTTGTTTCTTTCAAAATCGAAGTGACAGACGCCTGCGCCTTTGGCAATACTGTGATATCCGCCAGTTGCACATGATCGGGCTGCATCAGTGCAAAATAAATTGTTTCGGCTATATCTTCGGCGGTCAGCGGTGTGTAGCCCAAATATGCATTTTCTGATTTTTGTTCATCACCTTTGAATCTGACCAGCGAAAATTCGGTTTCCACCATACCGGGAGCCACATTGGTCACCTTGATGCCCAGCGGAAGCAGATCGAGACGCATCCCTCTGCTCAAAGCTTCAACCGCCCATTTTGAAGCACAATAAGTGGTTCCGTTTGGATAAACATCCTTTCCGGCAGTGGATGAAATATTGACGATGTGACCGCTTTTTTGAGGAATCATCAGCGGAAGAACCGCCTTGGTCACATAGATCAGTCCTTTTGAATTTCCGTCCATCATCTGTTCCAGATCTTCAAGGTCGGCATCCTGAAAAGGCGCCAGACCGTGTGCATTTCCGGCATTGTTGATCAGCACATCAATTTTTCTGAAATCTTCGGAAAGCGAATTGATCTGTTCAAAAACAGCTTTTTTGTCGCGCACATCAAAATTCAGTGTATGGACTTCGGTTGTCTTTGAAAGTTCATCTTTTAATTCGTCCAACCGTTGCTGTCTTCTTCCGCAGATGACCAGTCTGAAATCCTTTGAAATCCTTTTGGCGGTTGCCATGCCGATACCTGATGTTGCACCGGTGATAAGTGCTGTTTTCATTACTTGAGTGTTTGAGCCTCCAAAGTTAAAAGGTTTAATAATAGTTCGCTATTTTTGACCAAAATTATCACCGATGAAGAAGCTGTTTTTTGGATTTCTGGTACTGCCATTGTTTTTGTCTGCACAGAATTATTCACAATACGTCAACCCGTTTATCGGTACCGGCGGTCACGGTCATACCTATCCCGGTGCGACTTTGCCATACGGTATGGTTCAGCTTTCGCCCGACACCCTAATTGACGGCAGCTGGGACGGTTGCAGCGGTTATCATTATTCCGATGATGTGATTTATGGTTTTTCACATACCCATTTGAGCGGAACCGGCGTTTCAGATTATGGTGACATCATGCTCATGCCGACGATGGATGTTAACAGTTTTAAACCAAATGATTATTCTTCAAAATTCAGTCATAACAAGGAAAAAGCTTCTGCCGGATATTATTCGGTGCATTTGGACAAATATGATATCGATGTGGAACTGACCGCATCAACCAGAGTCGGTTTTCATAAATATAAATTTAACAAGGACGGAAAAGCCAATATCATTTTGGATTTGAAACATCGGGATGAACTGCTTGACGGTGAAATTAAAATCATTGATAACAAAACCATTGAAGTTTACAGAAGAAGTAAGTCCTGGGCTGAAAATCAGCAAATCTGGGCAAGAATAGAATTTAATCAGCCGGTTAAAATTAATTCTTATTCGGAAACAAGTAAAAATGAAGTTAAAGTTACTGAAAATGGTTTTGACTTAATGTCTTTAGATATTGGCGCTATAATTTCCAAACAAGTCAAAAAAGGAGAAGAACTGCTGGTCAAAGTTTCACTTTCCTTTACCGGTTTTGAAGGTGCAAAACTGAATGCTTCAGAAATTCCGCATTGGGATTTTGCAAAAGTTAAATCAGATGCCGAAAAAGCATGGGACAAAGAATTGTCAAAAATCGAAGTCAAGTCAAATGACAAAGACAAACTCACAATTTTCTACACCGCGCTCTATCACACCATGATACAGCCCAATATCGCTCAGGATCTGGACGGAAAATTTATGGGCAGGGATTTCAAAGTACACGAATCCAAAGGTTTTGATTATTACACCGTCTTCTCGCTTTGGGATACTTTTCGGGCTGCTCATCCGCTTTATACGCTGATTGAAAAGAAACGGACAGCAGATTTTATCAATACTTTTATCACCCAGTATGAACAGGGCGGCCGTCTGCCGGTTTGGGAGCTCTCTTCAAACGAAACCGACTGTATGATCGGTTATCATTCGGTTTCGGTGATTGCCGATGCGATGATGAAAGGAATTCAGGGTTTTGATTACGAAAAAGCATTTGAAGCCGCCAAACACAGTGCGATGCTCAATCATTTCGGATTGGAAGCCTACAAAGTCAACGGATTTATTTCGATTGATGATGAACACGAAAGCGTTTCAAAAACTTTGGAATATGCATACGACGACTGGTGCATTGCACAAATGGCGTTAATTCTGAATAAAAATCAGGATTATCAGTATTTTATGAGAAGGTCTCAAAGCTGGAAAAATCTTTTCGATCCCGAAACTCATCTGATGAGACCCAAAAAAAACGGCGCCTGGCTGACACCCTTTGACGGGCGGGAAGTCAATAATCATTTTACCGAAGGAAACAGCTGGCAGTATTCGTTTTTTGTTCCTCAGGACATATACGGTCTGATTGAATTTCATGGCGGAAAAAATAATTTTGAACAAAAATTGGATGAAATGTTTTCGCTTCCGTCAGAAACCACAGGTCGTGATCAGGTGGACATCACCGGTCTGATCGGTCAGTATGCACACGGAAACGAACCGAGTCATCATGTGGCCTACCTTTATAATTATATTGACAAACCCGAGAAAACAACTGCATTGGTTCATCGAATTTTGGATGAATTTTATACCAATGCACCCGACGGTCTGATCGGAAATGAGGATTGCGGACAGATGAGTGCATGGTATATTTTGAGTTCAATGGGAATTTATTCGGTGACACCCGGTGAATTGGGTTGGCAGACTACCGAACCTTATTTTGATGAAATTAAAATCAATTTTGAAGACGGAACTTCTCAGACAATCACTAAAAACACACCTAAAGAAAAATTAAAAGACTTAGGTTTCAAAAGCATCGATTCTATGTTGGATATGGCTCATAGTCTGATAGTCACTACACCATATTTTGAATATGAAAGCCGTTCTTTCAATGATGAAATGACAACAGAAATCAAATCGATCGATCCAAATGCAGAAATTTATTATACTTTTCTCGGACCGAATGAAAGTCCAAAAGAATACAAATACGAAAAACCGATTCGAATCAATTCGAGTTTGGGAATTGAAGCTTATGTGAAAAAAGGAGAAAATGTTTCAAATTCGGTCAAAGCAGAATTTTACAAAAGACCAAATGATTATAAAATCAGCATAAATTCAAAAGTTCATCCGCTTTATACCGCAGGCGGGCCCGAAGCGCTGCTCGACGGAATCAAAGGGACAGAAAACTGGCGAAAAGGAGATTGGCAGGGTTATCAGGGAACCGATTTTGAAGCAATTATCGATCTGAAAAAACCGACAACAGTTACTTCGGTCAGCGCAGGATTTCTTCAGGATGCAAGACCCTGGATACTTTTTCCGAAAAAGGTTGATGTTTATGTATCAAGAGACGGAAAGGACTACAAATTATTCGGAACCGCAAATCTGAATGTGGATGCTGCCGATGAAACCGTACAGATCAAAAGAGTCAGACTGCAATCTGAATTTACAAACATCAGATATGTAAAACTGATTGCACAAAATTACGGTCCGCTGCCCCAGTCGCATGTGAGCGCGGGTGAGCCTGCCTACATTTTTGTGGATGAGATCACGATCGAATAACTTTGGTGGGAATTGAGAAAATTCATTTTAGAATTCTTAATTTAGCAGTCAAATTTTCGGATGACAGCATCCGTTAAAAAATCAATACGAAATGAAATTTGAAATAGCAGTTATCGGAAGCGGGCCCGGCGGATATGTGGCGGCGATTCGCGCAGCACAATTGGGTAAAAAAGTAGCCATCATCGAAAGAGCCGAATTGGGCGGAATCTGTCTGAATTGGGGCTGTATCCCGACCAAAGCTTTGCTCAAAAGTGCACATGTGTTTGAATATCTGAATCATGCCGAAGATTTTGGATTCAACAAAATCGACAATATCGGTTTTGAATTCGGAAACATCATCAGCAGAAGCCGAGGTGTTGCAGACAGAATGAGCAAAGGCGTTCAGTTTCTGATGAAAAAAAATAAAATTGAAGTCATTCAGGGAGAAGCAAAAATTCTTCCGGGCAAAAAAATAGCTGTGAAAGCAGCAGACGGAACTTCGACCGAAGTTTCTGCAGATCACATCATCATTGCAACCGGCGGCCGTTCGAGAGAATTGCCGAGCATGCCGCAGGACGGTAAAAAAATCATCGGTTACCGTCAGGCGCTGACTTTGGACAAACAGCCGAAGAAAATGATCGTGGTGGGAAGCGGTGCCATCGGTGTTGAATTTGCAAATTTTTATCACACCATAGGAACCGAAGTGACTATCGTTGAATTTATGCCGAGAATCGTTCCGGTTGAAGATGAGGACATTTCAAAACAGCTTGAAAAATCGCTGAAGAAAAGCGGAATCAAGATCATGACCAGCTCAGAAGTGACTTCCGTAGATACTTCGGGCAGCGGTGTGAAAGCAAAAGTAAAAACACAGAAAGGCGAAGAAACGCTTGAAGCCGACATACTGCTTTCGGCTGTCGGTGTGGTTCCGAATACCGAAAATATCGGTTTGGAAGAAGTCGGCATTGCAACCGAAAGAGGGAAAATCACGGTCAACGATTTCTGTCAGACCAATGTTGCCGGCTATTATGCCATCGGTGATGTGGTGCATGGACAGGATCTGGCGCATCTCGCATCTGCACAGGCGATATTGTGCGTAGAAAAAATTGCGGGAATGAATGCAGAACCGATCGATTTTGGAAATGTTCCCGGCTGTACTTACTGTTCACCCGAGATTGCATCTGTCGGTCTGACCGAAGCAAAAGCAAAAGAAGCAGGTTACGAAATCAAAGTCGGTAAATTTCCGTTCTCAGCCAACGGTCGTGCAGTTGCAAACGGCGCACCCGACGGTTTTGTCAAAGTAATTTTTGATGCAAAATACGGCGAATGGCTCGGCTGTCACATGATTGGAGAAGGTGTAACCGAAATGATTGCAGAAGTGGTCGTAGCCAGAAAACTGGAAACCACAGCAAGCGAAATTATGAAATCTGTTCATCCGCATCCGACCATGTCAGAAGCGATAATGGAAGCGGTTGAAGATGCTTACGGACATTCGATTCATATTTGATGCAGGGTGTTGGATGTGGGGTGTTGGGTGCTGTACGTCCCTGATATAGGTTGACCGAAAAAGTCAATTTATATGAAAACAAAT
>JACFND010000025.1 GCA_019455045.1 Flavobacteriia bacterium | reverse complement strand
ATTTGTTTTCATATAAATTGACTTTTTCGGTCAACCTATATCAGGGACGTACAAATCCCAACACCCAACATCCATCAATTCTTATCTTTGATTTTGTAGTAGATATAATCTGTTCTGAGCGGTTCTGCCACACCCGACTGGCGGAAAAGCAGTGCCAACTGGCCTCTGTGATAGGTTCCGTGGTTTGACAGATGATAATAGATATCGCCAAGTGTAACCGTTGAAATTCCGCCTTTTGAATTCTTGAAAGAAATTTCTTCTGACAGATCTCGGCTGTTCAAAATTGAATTGGTAATGATATGATTTTCTTCATTGATTTCAAGCAGATCTTCGGGCGGATGGATGATCCAGCGGTCGTTGTCGGGTTTGCCGGTACAGCGGTTGTTCCAGAAAATATGCGAATTGAGTATATGGCTCATTACTTCTTCGACTCTTTTTGGAAATTCGTGTGTTTTGGGCGCAATCACCTTGATCAGTTCAACATTGCACCAGGAATTGTATTCAAAAAAATCGAGCAGACGTTTCTTTTCGTTCATAATCATAATTCTTTTGGGAAGTTTCAAAAGTACATAAAATTCGACCGAAAAATCTGTTTTAAATTGAAAAGATTATCATTCCAAAATCTTTTTCAGCTCTGCTCTGTAATCCTCATTTTCATTGACCCGATAATGATCCTGACCTTTGAGTATAAACAGTTGGTCACCCGGTTTGAAATCTTTTGAAAGTTGTTTTGAAGCGCTGCAGTTGATCAGCTGATCGGCATCTCCGTGAAAAATAACGATCGGCATTTTGCAGTTTTTCAGATATTTATGAGTCGAAAGTTTGTATTTCAGTATAAACACCGGCAGATAAGGATACAGATTTTTCATCATTTTGGTCATACTGTAATAAGGAGTCAGCAGGATTAGCTTTTTGGGATGATTATCAGCTGCGAGTTTTGCCGCCATGCCCGAACCCAGCGAATGACCGAGTAGGATGATTTTGTCTTCGGCGTATCTTTTTTTGATTTCGTCATACATCAGCTGATTGTCGGTGAACAGCTGTTTTTCGCTGCTGATGCTGCCTTCGCTTTTGCCAAAACTTCTGTAATCATAGATAAAAACATCATAATTCAGCCGGAGATAGTTGGTCGGTGCCGTTCCCCACGAATTGAGCGAACCCACATTTCCGTGCATATAAAAAATCAGTCCTTTTGAATTATCGGTTTTGAACAGCAGTCCGTTGATCCGTTTTCTGTCGGCTGCACTGACAAATAATTCCTCAAAATCCTGATCGAATTCAAATTTTTGATCGGCAGGAATCTTTTCGGGTTTGAAAATTAATTTTTCCTGGACCAGAAAAAGAATCAGACACAGCAGTATGTAAAGCCCGATAGCGGCTCCGATGATGATCAATATTAAATTTATGCTGAAATTCTGCATACTGTTAGAAAAAACTTCTCTGTTGAAAAGCGGCACAAAACTAATTAATTAAACTTTCACGGGTATAAAAGGTTTGAAGTTTTAAAGAAAAATTAAAACCCGGAAGAATCTTAGTTTCTTTTAGGATAGTGTACTTTTTAAAAATCTTTTAATAAGGTAATATAGGGTGATGCTTATTGGGTATCAGATTGTTACTAAGGTAATAAGGTCTTTTTATTTGATGAAATTTGATTGTTGTCTAAAATAAGGTTTTGTGTTTTTTCAAAAAGAACTTTTGTCAAAATGAATTATCTCATTTGAATTGGCTTGAATTGAGTCTGACTCAATAATTTTTTTGACACCTGGTAAATTAATCTTACCCAAACCTTATTTTAAAAATATTTTAATTCCTTTCAGGATTGGCCAGACGGGAAATCAATCCAAAATTTTATTTATAAGAGTAAACCCTTATTCCTTTAGTAACAGCAAAATACTCCGGACCCCAGCCCCTATTACCTTATAATTTTGTTTCAAAAAACTCAAACTTTTGCCCTTTGAAAGAGAGATAAAAATAAGGTAATAAGGTTAATTTGCTGTTAGACTGATGATTACTAAGGTAATAAGATTTTGTAATTTCTCAAAAATCCAATAACTTATTCCTTGCTCAAATCTTTGAAACTGAGCCATTCAAAGCGATTTCTTTTGATTAAATTTGCATTCCAAAATAAAAGCCTTTGGCAGTTTGGTCATTTATATAAGAAGTCTTACATTTGCAACCCAAATTAAAAATTAATTAAATGACTCATTACGAAACTGTTTTCATTTTAACTCCCGTTCTGTCTGATACTCAGGTGGAGGAAGCAGTTAAAAAAGTAAATGACCTTCTTTCTGATCAGAAAGCTGAAGTCGTTGCGCAGGAAGATTGGGGCCTTAAAAAATTGGCTTACCCGATCCAGAACAAAAGAAATGGATTTTACCATTTGATCGAATTCAAAACTGAAAACCACGAACTGGTTGCAGCTTTGGAACTGATGTACAAGAGAGATGAACGAATCATCCGTTACCTGACCGTTAAACTGGACAAACACGGAATCGATTGGGCTGAGAAAAGAAGACAAAAAATCAAAACCGAAAACGCTAAGGCTTAAAAACAGGAATTATGGCAATTGATGATTTAGCAAAAAAAGCAGCAGAAGGAGGTGAAAGCGAAATTCGCTATTTGTCTCAGCTTGATATAGATACACAAACCACAAAGAAATTTTGCCGTTTCAGAAAATACGGTATCAAATATGTGGATTACAAAGACCCGAATTTCCTGATTCAGTTTGTAAACGAACAGGGAAAAATTCTTCCGAGAAGATATACCGGAACTTCACTGAAATATCAGAGAAAGGTTTCAACCGCAATCAAACGTGCTCGTCATTTGGCACTGATGCCGTTTATTGGTGACCAGTTAAAATAATTAAAACCTAAAAAGAAAGATAATGGACGTAATTTTAAAACAGGATGTAGAAAATTTAGGTTTTGAATTCGAAGTGGTATCGGTTAAACCGGGCTATGCACGAAATTTTCTGATCCCTCAGGGAAAGGCAGTTGTTGCCACTCCTCAAAAGAGAGAAGAACTGAACAAAACTTTGGAAGCAAGAAAAGCCGAAGAAGATAAAATGATTGCTGAAGCAAAAGAAAAATCAGCAAAACTGGAAGGATTGGATATTAAAATCGAAGCCAAAGTTGGCGCCGGCACCAAACTGTTTGGTTCTGTAAACAATGCAGACCTGGCAGAAGCGCTGAACAAAGCAGGTGTTGAAATCGAGAAAAAACATATCAAAATTGCAGGTAACACCATCAAAAGACTGGGTAAAAGTTCTGCAAAAATCCGTTTCCACAGAGATGTTGAAGTTGAATTTGAATTTGAAGTCATTCCGGATCAGGATTCAATCAAAAGAGCTGAGGCTGCTGCACAGGCAAAAGCTGAGGTTGCAAGAATGGATGCCGAAAGAGCTGCAGCTGCAGAGAAATCTGACGAATTAAGCTTCAAATACGACAATCCTCTGGCTGTAAAAGAGCCGAAAAAAGAAGAACCGAAAGCCGAAGCTGAAGAAGCAAAACCGGCTGAGGAATCAACTTCTGAAGAAGCATAAGAAGAAATTCTTTATACAGATAGAAACCACCCGATTACGGGTGGTTTTTTTATTTGAATTTTATTTGACGGCTGTTATAATTGAATTAAATTTTGTTAATTTTAGCAATCAATTAACACACAATTATTAAGAGAAAAATTTTTATCAGTTCAAAACGGACAATTTATCAAAGTTTGTTTCTGCTTTTTGCGACCGGAATGTTTGGTCTTTCAAATGCTCAGGAATATGATTGGAAATGGGCAGAATCATACGGCGGCAACCAGCATGACAGAGCGGTCGATGTAACATCTGACTTTATGGGCAATGTATATGCAGTCGGTACGTTTGAAAGTCCGACCATCAATTTTGGCAGTATTCAGCTGGTCAATCAGGGCGAAACCGATTTTTGTCTGGTATAATACTTGTATAAAAAACTAAAAATGAAATTATAAAGTATGAATTTAAATTTACTTCATTTAATCCAAAAATTTTAAATTATGAAAAAAGTATTTTTAGCAGTTGCGGTTATTGCCGGTTTCACTTTCATGAGTTGTAATGACGATGACGGTCCAAGCGGAACTACCGCCAGAGTGGAATTGAGGCTGACAGACGGGCCTGCTGATTATGAAGAGGTGAATGTTGACATTCAGGAGGTGATTTTTAAAGTATCCGGCGGAGAGGATGTTGTATTTCCACTCGACAGTGCCGGGGTTTATAATCTTTTGGAGTTGAGTAACGGTGTGGATGTTCTGTTGGGTGACAATGAACTTCCGGTTGGTGAAGTTTCTCAAATCCGCCTGGTTTTGGGTGAAAATAACACCATCAAAATTGACGGAACCGTGTATCCGCTCGATACCCCTTCAGCACAGCAAAGCGGATTGAAATTGAATGTTCATTACAATTTGGAGCCCGGAATGTTGTACACCATCTGGCTGGATTTTGACGCAGGTAAATCCATCGTTGAAAGAGGAGACGGAACCTATGGTTTGAAACCGGTGATCAAAGCTTTCACCGAACTTACCAACGGAAGAATCGAAGGGACTGTTTTGCCGTCAGAGGCGGAAACCACAGTTTATGCAATGCAAAATACGGTTGACACCATCGGTGTTGCCATCCCGAATCCTGACGGATATTTTAAATTTTCAGGACTGGATGAAGGCAGTTATGATTTGACATTTGATGCCGGAAATGCTGCTTATCAGGATCAGCAACTGAATGGTGTTCAGGTTGTAACCGGAACGGTTACCAATGTAGGTGAAATTACTATGGTGCCGGTGCCCTAAACAATCAGGCTCTGTCATTAAAAAATCAAAGAGGGTGTCCGAAAAGTCGGACACCCTCTTTATTTTTATAAATTATTCTTGTATCGCTCAATCAATATATAGAACGGATTTCTTTCATTTAATTCTTTTTCGAATTTTTTGTTTTGGTATTTATACCCGATTGAATTCCGGTCGTAGGCTTTTTGGTGCTTCATTATAATTTCATCAATTTCTGAAAATTGAATGCCATTGCTTCTGACACTTTCCTCCACATCTTCATACAACGAATGGAGTTTGTTGGTAAATGACTTATCGACTTCAGAAAATATAGGGTAATCGGCAGTAATTTCCAGAATGGTCTGATTAAATTTTAAAAGAAACCTGATGTCTTCAAGTGTCAGTTTTTTATTCAGTTTTTCAGTTAAAACTGCAATAGAATCTTTTAATTCACTTGAAAAATTAATTTCTTTTTCTGTTTTTGTTTTATCAGCCAGACTTTCCATCACATCCACCAATTCCTTCAATTGCGGATATCGGGGACTCCATATTTTACCACTCTTCATCCCGTAGTCCCAAATGCTGAAATAATAGGTTGTTCCGTCCAAACCCATTGAATCATCAGTTCTGAATCTTGTATTAATAATTGCAGAATACAACATCTGATAAAGCAGTGAAAAGTCCTCTTTTTTAAGTTTGCTTTTGTATGTTTTTGTATTGATTTTCAAATTTGGGTTTCCTTCGTTCATACCCCAAATTGAACCTTCAACCGGTTCTCTCAAAATAATATTAAATATTCCCGATGAATTTTTGTCTTTTTCAAATTGAAGCAAATATTCTTTTGAAAAAGAGGGAAATACTAGCATTCTGATTTCCGGCTCAGCAAGGTTTTCAAACATCACGCTTCTAAATCTTTCATAATAATCGTATTGATATTTGAATAAATCAAAATAACTGTCAGAAGGTTCCAAATGATGCTGTGCAAATGAAATTTGCGAAACTAAAATCAAAAGGAGTGTTTTTATTTTCATGATTTCCTAAGCTTAATAGTATAAACCCTAAAGCACAAAAGTTTATTGTATGGCATAAAAAAAAGCCATTTTAAATGGCTTTTAATTTTTTATCAAAGTTGATTTTTAAACAATCTCAGCACTCAAACCCCTTTCGAGCAATGCAGTACACATCGGTTCTAGGAAATCGTAACTTCCGTTTTTCACATCGCATTTTCCTTTGAAATGAACCAACCAGGTGCATTGTTCGGCCTGGAGCACGGTATGATGACAAATGTCGATCAGAGATTCAATTACAAAATCAAAGGTATTGACCTCATCATTGTGCAGCACAAGCAGTCTTTTTTCCTCGTCTTCAACCAGGACATCGACACCCGATTCCTCGTACCACTGCGGCTTTGTGTGAAATTTTGTATCCAACATTATTAATTTTTGACAAACTTCATTGCAATCCAGTCATTGATCTGTTTGCTTGATTCAAATTTGAGCCCCGATTCTTCGCATCTCGTTTTGATGTCTTCATAATCGAATTCCATCAATCCGCTCAGTATCAGTTCTCCGCCTGCAAAGTTAAGACTTTTTACGTATTCGGGAACATCTGCCATCAATATGTTTTTGTTGATATTGGCAAGTATAATGTCAAATTTTTTATCCTTCAGCAATGCAACATCTCCCAGTTTCACATCGATTTCAACTCCGTTTCGTTTTGCATTCTCAATTGAATTTTCAACCGCCCAATCGTCAATGTCGATTCCTTCCACTTTGGCAGCTCCTCTTTTCATTGCAAGTATGCCCAAAATCGAAGTTCCGCAACCCATGTCCAGCACAGATTTTCCTTCAAAGTCGGTTTCAAGTTCATATTCGATCATCATCTTTGTGGTCTGATGATGACCGGTCCCGAACGACATTTTTGGCTGGATGACGATATCGTACTTGATGCCCGGTTTGGGTTCGTGAAATTCTGCCCGGATATAACACTGGTCATCAACCAGTATCGGTTTGAAATTTGATTCCCAGATTGCATTCCAGTTTTGAGGTTCAATCTCGTATCTCAGATAAGTAATGTCTGCTTCAGATAAATTTTTCAAAGTTTCTTTGACAAACGCTTCATCATCCTGATCCGCCTTCACATAGGCATTCATGTCGTCCGGTGTTTCCTCAAAACTTTCAAAAGCTGATTCAGCCAATTCCGCAATCAAAATTTCTGTCCAGGGTTCTTTTGGATAAACGCTGAATTTGTATTGGATATAATTCATTTTTTCTCGGACACATTCTTTGTGCCCTGTTTTTATTTTCTTGCTGAAATAATGGTGGTGAAATCATCAAAATTCAACGAAGCTCCGCCAACCAAAGCCCCGTCGATATCAAACTGATCAAACATATCGCTTGCATTTCCTGCATTTACACTTCCGCCGTAAAGTATGGTGGTATTGTGTGCAACCTGCAGTCCGTGGTGATCACCGATGATCTTTCTGATAAATGCATGCATTTCCTGTGCCTGATCGGGCGCTGCATTTCTTCCGGTGCCAATCGCCCAGACCGGTTCATAAGCTATGATCAGATTGTCTCTCAGGTTTTCATTCGACTGTCTTTCGAGTGCAACCGAAACCTGTTCTTTTACAACATCAAAATGTTTTCCGGCCTGACGGTCTTCCAATTTTTCACCCACACACAGTATCGGACTCATTCCGTTTTCGTACAGATGGGTGATTTTTTTTCCGATGTATTTATTGACTTCATGGTGATAAGCCCTTCTTTCCGAATGACCGACAATACTGATTTTGGTTCCGACGGACAGCAGCTGCTGTGCGGAAACGTCACCGGTATAAGCACCGTCAGGCATTGCCGAAACGTTTTGAGAGATGACTGTGATTGAGCTGTTTCTCAGGTCTTTATTGAGTTGTTCCAAATAAAGGTGAGTGGGCGCGATAAAGACTTCAGCCACCGGTTTGTGTATCTTGACCCAAGTATTCAGCCGAAGCGCCAATTCTTTTGCCTGTGGAAAAGTGAGGTTCATTTTCCAGTTTGCGGCAACAATTTTTCTTCTCATATCAGTGTATTTTTTGTGGTTATGGATTTCTTTTCAAATGTTGCATAAATTTAGCCAAAATAATAATTTTGACGAAATCTAAATTCAATTTTTCGGAAAAATTCTGGAAATAATTATTGCAGCCTGACTTTCGGATCCAAAACTCCGTACAGTATATCAACCAGTATGTTGATGATGATAAAGGTGACCGCAATGATCAGAACCGCAGCCGTTACCACCGGCAAATCCAGCGTATTCAGCGCATTGACGATTTCTTTTCCCAAACCGTTCCAGCCAAAAATAAATTCGACAAAAACCGCACCGGCAAGCATCGATGCAAACCAGCCCGAAGTAGCCGTAATCACCGGATTCAACGCATTTCTCAAAGCATGTTTTCGAATCACAACCGAAGGTTTCAGACCTTTTGCAAAAGCCGTCCTGATATAATCCTGATTCATTACTTCGAGCAGTGAATTTCGGGTCAGCTGTGTAATCACCGCCAGCGGACGAATACCCAATGTGAAGGCAGGCAGCACCAGATTTTTCAGCGCCAGATGTTTTCCTTCGCCCATATCGTCGATTTCATACAGACTTCCGGTCATATTGAAACCGGTATAATGATGGAGCAGAAATGCAAAAATATAGGCGATGATGATGGCCGAAAAGAATGACGGAATGCTCATGCCGAGACTGGTCACCACCAGTAGTGTCCTGTCGATCCAACTGTCTTTGACCAGCGCCGACCAGATGCCCAACAGTATCCCGATAAATGATGCAAACAGTATTGCGCTAACCGCCAAAACCATTGTATTGGGCAGGGTTTCGGCGATGATATCCGCAACCGGTTTTCCCTGTTTTTGAAACGAAGTTCTCAGATAAGGATATTTCAGCAGTACCGAAGTTTCCTTTCCGCTATAAATCGTTTTTCCTTTGTATTTTCCGGTCTGAAGCGAGGTATAACTGTCGCCGGTATTTGAATGAAACGAAATCGGTGAAAGATCGTTCAGATAATAAAAATATTGTTTGATGACCGGCTGATCGAGCCCCAGATTTTTTCTGATTTGAGCCAGCTGTTCCGGATCTTCTTTTTGGTCGAGCATCATTCTCGCCGGATCACCCGGAAAAACGGTAAACAGCAGAAATACTATCGTTATCACCCCGAGCAGCGTCAGGAAGCCGTAAAATATTTTATTGCTGAGATAACGAAGCATCTTTTTTTGTTTCAGGTTTCAGGTTTCAAGTTTGACTGAATCCTTTTTTTTAATCTTTTATAATTTGATCTGCGGTTGGCAAAGGATTGTTGTGGTATTTGTTCACCACAACTCCTTTTTTCAAAACAACAATTCCCGGATTGCTTCTGATAATTGTTTTCAGTGTGGTCTGATCCACAAAACAATAAGGGAAAATCGAATTGTCAATATCAGAAGCGGTCAGCCCTACAGCCCGAACTCCTTTTTCTTCCAATTCCTTATAAAGTTGATTGAGTTTGTTCACATCATCCGCACTGACTTTTTCGGCAAAAGGAGTAACAAAAAACACAATTTTGTCCGCAGCCAGATAATCTTCAGTCATATCGCCGTCTTCACAATCGAGCATAAAATCATGAACCGGCGGTTCATATCCGTCAGCAACTTTTTTGCTTTCGGTCAGATCGCTCATCAGCTGCCAGGGCGTTCCTTCTTCATACCATTTCGGATCATTCAGATATTCGCTGTCCGTAATTTTTTGGGTTTCGCCCGTATCCTTGTTTTTCATGGTGTAAGTCACCACATACTGAGGCGGCAGTTTTCCGACTTCCTCAGCAGATTTCATTCCTTCGGGTATACTTTTTCCGATGGCATAAGCTCTGAAATCGATGATCGGCAGTTTTGAAATTCCGGTGTAGGAAATCCAGCCGCAGATCAGCAACGAAACTGCAATCAGTCCATAATTGATTTTATTGTTTTTGAACAATGGTTTGATATATTTTTGACCGATAAAAATAATGACGATCAGTATCAGCAAAAAGATGTCTTTCTTGAATGACTGCCAGGGTTCCAGATGGAGTGCATCTCCAAAACATCCGCAATCGGTGACTTTGTTGAAATATGCGGAATAAAAAGTCAGAAAGCTGAAAAATACAATCAGAACCAGCAATGACCAGCTGGTGAACAGTCTGAAAATTCCAAGAATCAGCAGCACGCCCAGCATGATTTCAAATATGCTGAAAAAAGTTGCCTGTTGCAAAGCCAGATCATGCAGAAAACCGATGTTGAACACATCCGGTGCAAAATATTCCTCGAGTTTGTAACCAAAACCGATCGGATCGACCGCCTTGACAAAACCCGAAATGATAAAGATGATTCCGACAATAAATCTGCAAATGTTAACGATATATTTCATTTTAATTATTTTTTAATTGGATTGTTCTTTTAATAAAATCAATGCAAAAACCGCATAATTGATGATGTCCAGATAGTTGGCATCCAGACCTTCAGAAACCAGCAATTCTCCTTTGTTGTCTTCGATCTGTTTGACTCTCAGTAATTTCTGAAGAATCAGATCGGTAATCGAACTTACTCTCATTTCTCTCCAGGCTTCACCATAATCATGATTTTTTGCTGTGAGCAGATCAATTGCTTTTTGAGTTTGTTTATCAAATTCTTCCAAAGCTTTTTTTGCCGAAAAATCAGGGTTTTCTGCCACACCGTTTTCAAGCTGTATCAATGCCATGATCGAATAATTGATGATGCCGACAAATTCACTGTCCTGACCTTCGTTTACTCTTTGCTCCGACAGTTCCTGAAGACTTCGGATTCTCGCCGCCTTGATATAAATCTGATCGGTCAGCGAAGGCAGCCTCAAAATCCGCCAGGCAGAACCGTAATCCGCCAACTTCTTTTCATAAAGCGATCTGCAGTCTTTGAAAATTTCCCGAAATTGATTTAAAGTTTTTTCCATAAATTCGTTTCGTTTTCAAAAGTACATAAAATTATCTCATCAAAAATTATAGAAAAGACTTCAAAAATGATGATCAGCTGCAAAAGAAAATTAATCGATCTGTCAACACCCCGGGTGATGGGAATTCTCAATATCACACCCGATTCTTTCTATGAAGGAAGCCGATTGAAAAATGCCGATGAAGCATTGAAAAAGACAGAACAGATGCTCAATGAAGGAGCCGATTTTCTGGATGTCGGCGGAATGTCAACCCGTCCCGGATCTGAAATTTTAAGTGAAACCGACGAACTGAATAGAGTGATTCCGATCATTGAAATTATTCTGAAAAATTTTCCTGAAACTTTGATTTCAGTCGATACCTGGCGTTCAAAAGTTGCTTTGGAAGCTGTCGGAGCCGGGGCTGCAATTGTAAATGACATTTCGGCCGGAAGTCTTGATTCTGAATTGTTTCAAACCGTTGCAAAACTCGATGTTCCTTATATTTTGATGCACATGCAGGGAACGCCTCAGACGATGCAGCAAAATCCGGTTTACAAAGATGTGGTTCTGGAAGTCAATCAGTTTTTATCAGAAAAAATATTTGAACTCAGAAAACTGGGCGTCAGCGATATCATACTCGATCCGGGATTTGGTTTTGGAAAGACGATCGACCACAATTACAGGCTGCTCAAAAATCTGAATCTGATCGGTTTTGGTGAATTTCCGATTTTGGCGGGATTGTCGAGAAAGTCGATGATCAAGAAATTGCTTGACGTCGATGAAAAAAATGCATTAAACGGAACGACCGCAGTGAATATGATCGCGCTCCAAAACGGAGCAAATATTCTGAGAATGCATGATGTGAAAGAAGCAAAACAATGTGTTCAAATTTGGCAGGAACTCAAAAATTCGGATTGAGTTTTTTTGATTAAATTGAAAACTGAAATTAAAACCGTGAATTATGTCTGAATTTAATTTAAAAGATCTGATATCGATTTCAAAAAGCAGTGAGATCATCGATTTATTGGTGTCAAAAAACATCATCAAGGAAAAAGCATTTCTGAATCAGCTCAAATATGAAAGAGAATTGGACAAACTGCAGTTTGAACTGCTCAGACTTCAGGAACAGATTATCACAGACGGCGGCAGAATGCTGATTATTTACGAAGGAAGAGACGCAGCCGGAAAAGGCGGAACAATCAGCCGTACGATTGCCAAGATGAATCCAAAAAATTACAGAGTGGTCAGTCTGTCAAAACCGACCGAAAACGAATCAAAACAATGGTATTTTCAACGTTACATACAGCATCTTCCAAAAAAGGGTGAAGTCGTGTTTTTTGACCGAAGCTGGTACAACCGAGCGGTGGTCGAGCCTGTTTTTGGTTTCTGTACAAAAGAAGAACACGAATCATTTATGGATCAGGTCGATCGCCTGGAACATCTGCTGATTGATGACGGAATTGTGCTGATCAAATTTTTTCTGAACATTTCTAAAGACGAACAGCAGAAAAGACTGGATGAACGCAGCAAAGACAAGATGAAACAATACAAAATCGGTCCGCTGGATCGGCATGCGATTGAAAAATGGGATGATTACAGTTTTTATATCGACAAAATGCTGGATCAGACTTCGACCGAAAAATCACCCTGGGTTGAAATCAGGTCTGACAACAAGAAAAAGGTGAGGATTGAAACCATGAAATATATTTTGAATCGTGCCGAAGATTTTGACACAAAAATCAATATCGAAAACGACCAAAACATTGTGAAAATCCGTAAATAAATTAAATCCGAATAATTTGGCTGTTTGAATATCTTTATTACATTTGAAAAATGTGATAAGAATGATTTTTGTCATAATTTTGCAAAGCGAAACAGCGGATTTGCTGCAATTCTCTGATCAGAATTTGAAAATTCAAAAACAGACTTCACAACGAACTAATTAACAACAGGAAAAATTTAAAAACCAATCGGTATGGCAAAGAAAATCGGAATTTTGTTTGGAATGGAAGATACATTTCCATGGGCATTTATTGACAAAGTGAATGAATTGGGCAATGGCGAATACGAAGCCGAAGCTGTAAAAATCGACAAACTCGAACAGGGCGCTGACTACGGTTATGCGGTGATCATCGACCGTATTTCACAGGATGTTCCTTTTTATCGTGCTTATTTGAAAAATGCGGCACTGATGGGAACTTATGTGATCAACAACCCCTTTTGGTGGAGCGCGGACGAAAAGTTTTTTAACAACTGTCTGATGACAAAACTCGGAATTCCGGTACCAAAAACTGTGTTGCTTCCGTCAAGCGAAAGACCCGATGACACCAGCGAAAAATCATTCAGAAACCTTTCTTTTCCATTGGATTGGGATTATATTTTTGACTATATCGGTTTTCCGGCTTATATGAAACCGCATGACGGCGGCGGCTGGAAAAGCGTTTTCAGAGTGGACAGCCCCGAGGACATGTGGCTCAAACTGAAAGAAACCGATCAGCTGGTGATGATGCTTCAGGAAGAAATCGTTTTTGAAGATTATTACCGGGTGTACTGTCTGGGCAAGAAATATGTACACATCATGCCTTATGCACCGACCAATCCGCATCATTTGAGATATGCGGCAGAATCAAAAACAAAAGGAAAAGAGCTGAAAGAGCTGTTGAAAACCATCAAAGAATACACGATCAGAATCAATGAAGCATTGGGTTATGATTTCAACACGGTTGAATTTGCAGTGAGAGACGGTATTCCGATCGCAATCGATTTCTGCAATCCGGCACCCGATGCAGACAAAAATTCTGTGGGTGAGGAAAATTTCAAATGGATCGTTGAAAATGCGGCAAAACTTGCGATTCAAAAGGCAAAAGCATACAAACCGGGCAAATCAAATGTGCCTTGGGGAAATTTTGTGACTGATAAATAATTAAACTTAAACATTGGGCTATGGAAATGGCGGATGATCATATATTCACGCTTGGCGTTGAAGAAGAATTTCAAATTATTGATGCGAGAACCAGAGATTTGGTTTCTCATGTTTCAAAGATTATTGAGGGCGGAAAAGCGACACTGAACGAAAGTCTCAAACATGAGATGCACGAATCTGTGGTTGAGATGGAAACAGGTATCTGCAACAATATCAAGGAGGTACGTGAAGAACTGACAAGTTTGAGAAGAAGACTTGTCAAAGTGGCTCACGATCAGGGATTGAGAGTGGCCGGCGGCGGAACCCATCCTTTTTCGGATTGGCAGAAAAATAATATTACACCCAAAGAAAGATATGACAAAATCGTCAGCGATATGGGTGATGTGGCGCGCGGCAACCTGATTTTCGGTTTGCATGTGCATGTCGGAATTCCGGATAGGGAAGAAGGAATTAGGATTCAGAATGTGATGCGATATTTTTTGCCGCACATTTATGCGCTGTCAACCAATTCACCATTTTGGATTGGAAGAAATACAGGTTTTAAATCTTTTCGACAGGAGATTTTTGCAAAATTCCCGAGAACCGGTATTCCGAGTTATTTCAGCAGTGTGGCCGAGTTTGATGCTTATGTCAATCTGCTTGTCAAAACCGGAACCATCGACAATGCCAAGAAAATCTGGTGGGATTTGAGGGTGCATCCTTTTTATCCGACCATTGAATTCAGGATTTGCGATATGCCGATGACCATTGACGAAACCGTTTGTCTGGCTGCGATCATGCAGTCTTTGGTTGCAAAAATTTATAAAATGCACCGTCAAAACATCAGTTTCAGAAGTTACAGAAGACTGCTGCTGACCGAAAACAAATGGCGTGCTTCAAAAGGCGGAGTCGATGCGATGCTGATTGATTTTGGAAAAGAAAAAGAAGTTCCGTTCAAAAATCTGCTTGAAGAACTGCTTGCGTTTATCGACGATGTTGTGGACGAACTCGACTGCAGAAAAGAAGTTGAATATGCAAGAGAAATCATGAAAAACGGAACCGGTGCTGACCGTCAATTGGCGGTTTACAACAAGACAAAAAGTTTGAAAAAAGTGGTGGATTATATGATTTTTGAAACTGAAAAAGGAGTAATCGATCTGCCCGAAAAAAAATTAAAAACAAATTCAAAGAAAAGAAAGTAATTGACTTATAAATAAGTAATTACGAAAGTCATATGAACAATAAGATAAAAATCGCCGTTCTTGATATGAACGACAACAAACCCAATCAGGGTTTAAAGAACATTCTGGAAATCTGTGAGGAATTCAAATCGGCCTCAAAACGAAAAGTTACCTACAAAGTTTTTGATGTCCGCTACAAATGTGAGATTCCGAGAGTGAGAGATTTTGATATTTTCATTTCGTCCGGCGGTCCCGGCAATCCGCATGGAGACGGCAAATTATGGGAGGATAATTTTTCAAATTTTTTAAATGATCTGTGGGCGCACAATCAGCAAAAGAAGAAAAAGAAATATGCTTTTCTGATCTGTCACTCTTTTCAGATGGCTGTGATCCATTGGGGTCTGGCTTTGGTCAATATGCGAAAATCATATTCTTTTGGTGTGCTTCCGGTTCACAAAACCGAAGAAGGAAAAAAAGAATTTCTTTTCAAAAATCTGCCTGATCCGTTTTTTGCAATCGATTCAAGATCATTTCAGTGTATTCAGCCAAATGAGATTGCGCTGCTCGAGATGGGCGCGAAAATTCAGACACTCGAAAAAATCAGGCCGCATGTCGATTTGGAACGTGCCATCATGTCCATCCGTTTTTCTAATGAAATTTTTGGAACCCAGTTTCATCCCGAAGCAAATCCCGAAGGTCTGCTGGCGAGTCTGAAAAACAAGGAATACAGAGATGCGATGATTGCAACGCACGGAATGGAGAAATTTCTGCAGACGCTTGACCGAATCGATGACGAGGACAAAATCGTTCTGACCCGTGCACAGGTTATTCCGAGATTTCTGAAAGATTCCGCCCGAAAAATCATGAAGGAAAGAAAAGCCGAAAAGGTTCAAAAAGCTGAAAAAGCAAAGAAAACCGAAAAGGCAGGATAAAATAATTTCAAAAGTTTGAAAATATGATTCCAAAATACAGAAAGGAATTCAACCGTCAGTTTACGGATGAAAAATATCAAAAAATTCACCGGCAGGTAATAAATGACTGCGGAACCGATTGCGGTTTCAGATTGTCCGAAAGTCCTGTTTTTCTGACTTCTGATTTTAAAAATAAATTAATTTCGGCTTCCAATTCAATCATCGAACAGATCAAATCGATGAGTCCGGAAGAGCTGTCAAAAGCAATTCCTAAAAATCATATCGTTCCAAACGATTCCAAAAAACCTCATTTTCTGGCGATTGATTTTGGAATCTGCAAAGACGAAAAAGGTGAGATTTCGCCAAAACTGATCGAGCTTCAGGGATTTCCTTCGCTTTACGGTTTTAAAAAACTGTATGAACAAATGCTGATTGATGCTTATCCGTTTTTGGATGAAGTCAGACATACGATTTCAAAAGAAGAATATTTTGAAAAACTCAAAAATGTAATTCTTTCGGGTGAAAATCCCGAAAATGTGATTTTGATGGAAATTCATCCCGAAAAACAAAAAACCTATGCCGATTTTAAGGCGACTCAAAAGATGCTTGGCATTCCGATCATCGATTTGGCGGATGTCAAAAAATCGGGCAGAGAATTGTATTATGAAGACGGAAATAAAAAAATTCCAATCAGAAGGATTTACAATCGTGTGATTTTTGACGAATTGGACAAGATTCCAAATCTGAAAACCAATTTTGATTTCAGAGATGATCTGGACATCGAATGGGTGACTCATCCCAACTGGTTTTTCAAAATTTCTAAATACATACTGCCCAAACTCAAACATGAATTTGTTCCAAAAAGCTATTTTTTAAATGAATTTCCGGGAACAGAAAATTTGAGCGATTATGTGTTGAAGCCTCTGTTTTCATTTGCGGGTAGCGGAATTGACTTGAATCCGACAAAACAAATAATCGATCAGATCAACGATCCCGAAAATTTCATCATGCAGCGAAAAGTCAGTTATGAACCGTTGTTTGAAGACATCAATGGCGATTTTTCAAAAGCTGAAATCAGAATGCTGTTTTTGTGGGATCCAAAAGCCGAAAATCCGGAATGGGTAATCAATCTGGTCAGGATGACAAAAGCGGCGATGGTCAATGTCGATTTCAACCGAAAAGATGCAATCTGGATCGGAAGCTCGATGGCATTTTTTGATGAATAAATTCAAACTTGTCCGAAAATTGAATAAATTAGCAAGAAAAGAAACTAAATACAGATTGTTCAATCACTAAAAATCGAATTTGAATGAAAAAGAATTTACTGCTGCCGTTGGTTTTGTTTTTATCTTTTGGCATATTCTACGGGTTTAACAGCAACAAAAAAGACAAAGGATACAAGATTGAGTCGAATCCTCAATACAAGAATCTTCAGGTGCTTCCGCAGGATATCTCTGAAGAGGAATTGGATGCGGTTATGGACAGTTTCAAAGCTGCGCTGGGTGTGAAATGCAGTTTTTGTCATGCGCCGGGAGCTGACGGAAAAATGGACTGGGCAAGTGACGAAAACGAACACAAAGATGTGGCAAGAGGAATGATGAGAATGGTGATGGAAATCAATACCAATCATTTCGGAACTTCAAATCCTGCCGAATTCAAAGTGGACTGTTTCACCTGTCACCACGGTGAAAAGATTCCCGCAACCGGACATTCTGAACAGCCGACCGAGGATGCAGGAGGAAAATAAAGAAATTTCAATTAACACATGAGCCGTTCTGATCCTGAGGTTGGGACGGTTTTTTTTATTCCTGATTTTTTAAAGTTTCAAAAATCATCCGATTTTTTTATGCAGGCTGAACTTGATTTTTAATCTTTGTAAACCAAATCATAAGTGAAATGCCCGAAAATTCAAATCCAAAGAAAATACTGATCATCGGCTCCGGCGGAAGAGAACATGCCATCGGCTGGAAATTCAAGCAGGATGCAGCACACAGCAATTATGAATGCGAACTGTTTTTTATTCCCGGAAATGCCGGAACTGCTCAAATCGGAACCAATGTTTCTGTCAAATCTTTGAATGAAATGTGTGATTTTGCAAAAGAAAATCAGATCGATCTGACCTTTGTCGGACCCGAAGCAGAATTGGCAGAAGGCATCGTCGATCTGTTCAAATCAGAAGGACTTGAAATTTTCGGACCGGACAAAAGAGCTGCACAGCTTGAATCGAGCAAGGCATTTGCAAAAGATTTCATGGCAAAATACAATGTCAAAACTGCAAAATACAAAACCTTTAACGGCCCTATGCTCGCCATCGAATATCTCGAATCTCAGGAATTTCCGATCGTTGTGAAAGCTTCTGGACTGGCTGCCGGCAAGGGAGTGGTGATCTGCCGTGATTTTGAAGAAGCCAAAAAAGCGGTTTTGGACATTATGGAAAACAAAGCTTTTGGAGAAGCGGGAAGTCAGGTGGTGATCGAAGAATATCTGGAAGGTTTTGAAGCTTCTATTCTTTCATTTTTTAACGGAAATGAGATTGTTCCTTTTGTTTCGGCCAAAGACCACAAAAAAATCGGAGAAGGCGAAACCGGTCTGAACACCGGCGGAATGGGCGTGATGGCGCCAAATCCATTGTTTATAAAATCTCATTTTGATGAATTTTCAAAAGAAATCATGCAGACGACTTTGAACGGACTGATTGCAGAAGGAATGAATTTTTCGGGTGTTATCTTTTTTGGTCTGATGATTTCGCAAAAAGGAGTTTATCTGCTCGAATACAATCTGAGAATGGGCGATCCCGAAACCCAGGTTTGTCTTCCGCTGCTTGAAAATGATTTATTCGAAACCGTGATGAAATCAAACAGAGGCGAACATTTTGAACTGAAATTCAGTGACCAACATGCCTGCTGTGTGGTAATGGTTTCGGGTGGTTATCCTTTGAATTACGAAAAAGGTTTTGAAATCCGCGGAATTGAAAATCTCGACTGTCCCTATTTTGTGGCAGGCGCAAAAGAAAAGGACGGTAAAATGCTGACTTCGGGCGGTCGTGTGCTCAATATCGTAGGTATCGGAAATTCATTGGAAGAAGCCAGAAATCAGGCCTACGAAAATATCGTCAAAGTCCATTTTGATTATCAGTATTACAGAAAAGATATCGGTTTGGTCTGAATTTTAAAGCAGATTGATTCCGTTTTTGCTGCAGATTTCAATCATTTCCTCGGGCCAGATTCCGGCATTGATTTCGCCCACATGCGCTTTTCTGAGCAGATACATACCCATTCTCGACTGACCGATTCCTCCGCCGATACAGAGCGGAAGTTCGTCGTTGAGCAGCATTTTGTGATAAAGTAATTCTTTTCTGTGATTCTGATTGCTCAATTCCAACTGATTTTTCAAACTTTCTTTGTCCACACGAATTCCCATTGATGAAATTTCGATGGCACGATTCAGCACCGGATGCCAGATAAAAAAGTCACCGTTCAAACCATAAAAACCGCGACTGTTGGGTGTGCTCCAATCGTCATAATCGGGTGAACGTCCGTCATGCTGTTTTCCGTCCGAAAGCTCTCCTCCGATGCCGATGACAAAAACAGCTTTCAGCTGACGGGTGATTTCATTTTCTCTTTCGGCAGGTGTCAGATGCGGAAATTCCTGAAGCAGTTCTTCAGAATGTATAAATGAAATTTCCTCGGGCAGTATCGGTTTGATACCGTATTGTTTATAAATAAATTTCTCTGTCCTTCTCAGGATTCCGTGAAGTTTTCGAACCGTCTTTTTCAGAAAATCAAGATTTCTGTCTTTCTCTTCAATCCTCAATTCCCAATCCCACTGATCAACAAAAAGAGAATGCAGATTGTCGGGTCTTTCCTCGGGTCGGATTGCATGCATATCTGTATAAATTCCCTGATAAACCGGAATCTCATATTTTGCAAGTGCCATCCTTTTCCATTTTGCAAGCGACTGAACCACTTCTGCTTCGACTTCGCCCATTTCCTTAACCGGAAAACTGACCGGTTTTTCAATACCGCTCAAATCGTCATTGATACCGGTTCCTTTCTGAACAAAAAGCGGAGCTCTCACCCAATGCAGATGCAGTTCGGTTTCGAGATTCAGACCGATAAAATTTTTCAGCTGCTGAAATGCATAAGCTGTGGCCAGCGCATCCATATCTGAATGATAATCTTTTGGCAGTATCAGTCCCGGAAATTTCTGTTCGGCAGTCACGTTTTCAATTATTTAACTGTCGGCGAAATTACGATTAACCGATTGGCTTGCCAAGATTTAATATAAAATTTCTTCAACGACTTATTTTGTCGCATTCAAAGTTTAATTTTGGGAAAAAGAATTCATAAAATGGAATCTTTTCAGTTGATGTTCCGAGTTCGGGATTGATTAATTTTAATAAATTTGAAGCTATGATACAGACCAAAAATGTTCACCTGCAGTTTGCAAATTATTTTAACAACAAAGAAATGGCGCCCTACTTTTATCTGCTGTCCAAAAAACTGGCAGAAGGCAGCGTCTGTATCGATCTGAATAAAATCAACTGGGAAAAATTAAAGGAAGAAGACAACGGTTTGAGCAATTTCAGACTGGTTTCAACCGAGGATTTGAAGAAAAATAAATTTGTATCATCGGGTGAACCCAAAAAACCGTTAATCCTGTCTAACGACCGGCTTTATCTGCAGCGTTATTATCATTATGAAACTTCAATCCTCAATCGGATCAAAGCGATGATTGAAACCGAAGATGAAACGAATTCAGCTGAACTGCTGGATACAATCAAAGATGAAATTCCAAAACTTTTTGACAAAAATCCGGAAAACCAAACCGACTGGCAGGCGGTTGCTGCCATTTCGACTGTAATCAACCGTTTCAGCATCATTACCGGAGGACCCGGAACCGGAAAGACAACCACGGTTGCAAAACTGCTGAGCCTGCTGCTGAAAATTAATCCGGAAATGAAAATCGCGCTTGCCGCACCCACCGGAAAAGCAGCCGCAAGAATGGCGGAATCATTAAAAGAAACAATAAAAAAAACAAAAGATTTAGCTGAAAATATCAAGCAGAAAATTGATGAAATCACGCCATCGACCATTCACCGGCTTTTGGGTACCCAGAAAGACAGTATTTATTTCAGACACAATGCTGAAAATCAATTGTCTCATGATTTGATCATCATCGACGAATCTTCGATGATCGATATTGCCTTATTTTCAAAACTGCTTGATGCGGTCAGACCCGACAGCCGATTGATTTTACTTGGCGACAAAGACCAGCTTGCATCGGTTGAGGCGGGAAGTCTGTTTGGCGATCTTTGTCAGTATGCCGACGAACTCAATCTTTTCAGTCGCGAAAGAGCGAATCTGATAAATCGTTTTTTGATTGATTCCGAAAACGGAATTCAATTCGACAGAATCAGTGAAAGTTCACATCCGCTGTTTCAGCACATCATCGAACTCAAACACAGTTATCGTTTTTCGGCCGAAGAAGGAATCGGAAAACTCAGTTATGCCATTCTCAGTCATCAGCCGGATAAGATTTCGGAATTTTATGACAACAAAGATCCGCGTGTTCAAATGGATGAAAATTATTCGGATGCTGTTTTTGATAGGATTGCTGATTTGTACAAAGAATTTATAAATGAGGAAGATCCGAAAGAGGCATTAAAGAAATTCAATCGGGTCAGGATATTGTGTGCGGTCAGAGAAGGTGAGGAGGGCGTTTATTCGCTGAACCGAAAAGTTGAACAGTGGCTGCAGTCAAAAAATCTGATCACACTCAACAGCGAATTTTATGTCAACCGTCCGCTGATGGTGACTTCAAACAATTATGAACTCGGACTTTTTAACGGCGACATCGGTATTGTCAGAGAAATCAACGGAGAAAAAAGAGTATTTTTTGAAAGTGGCGAAACCGATATGAAATCGGTATTGCCCGCATTTTTGGAATCGGTTGAAACCGTTTTTGCAATGACCATCCACAAAAGCCAGGGTTCTGAATTCAATGAAGTTCTGACCGTTTTGCCAAAAGATTCGGAATCAAAAATACTGACCCGCGAACTGCTTTATACCGCAGTGACCCGCGCCAAAGAGAAAGTGAGCGTCTGGGGAAGCAGGGAAACGGTTTTGAGCTGTGTTGAGAGAAGAGTGGAGAGAAGCTCTGGAATTAAGGAAAGATTTTGAATTTTAAATTTTAGATTTTAAAAGGTAGAAATAAGAAGTTTCAGGTTTCAGGTTTAAAGTTTCAAGTTGGAAATTTAAATATAGAAGTTGTCAGTTTTTTAAAACAAGATTTATTAAGCGCTTTGTACGCTTTGCGAAATAAAACTTTGCGTGCTTTGCGAGAAAAATTAAAATAGAGATTAGAAGTTAATGTCAATACAGCTAAAAATATCAAATTCACTCGAAAGCCTTTCGTTCGAATGGTGTCAATTGATTCGTTCTAACCGTTCTGTTTTTCGGCCGGTTTATGTGGTGACCCAAACCGAGGGAATGGACAACTGGCTCAAAGAACAGGCGGCTCAAAAACTGGGAATCGCAGCCAATATTCGTTTTTTGAAACCAAACGACATCATTCATGAAGCTTATAAAATCTTGGGCGGAAAATATGAAAAATCATTGTCGGTTCATGACCTGAACTGGCTGCTTTTTGAACTGCTCAATGAGGAAGAATTCAAAAAGAAATATCCGTATATCTCGTCCTATTATAATTTTCACGGTTTGGAAGCCGAAATGAAAAGGATGGCTTTGGCCGAAAAAACAGCCGATCTTTTTGATCAGTATCAGATTTACAGATACAAAATGATCAAAAAATGGAATGAAAATAAAAATGCATTGGATGAGAAATTTAGTTTTGATGAAAGCTGGCAGCGCGAACTCTGGTTCAGAGCCAAAGAAAAGGCAGGCAGTGAATTTCCGGACAAAACCAATATTGGTGGATTTATTTTGGATGCGCTCAAAGACAATGAAAAAGTTGAAATCCTGAAACAAAAACTGCCGGCGATTCATTTTTTCGGTTTGAGTCTGATTACAGAATATCACCTGATGATCATCGATGCATTGTCCGAACACATCGATGTCCGTTTTTTGATTCAGAATCCTTCACCAAATGATTACTGGTATGACGACAAATCAGAAAAGGTTTTGGATTTTCTGAGACGAAAGCGAATCATTCCGCAGGATGAAGTTTCGCATGCCAATCCGCTTTTGGTCAATTGGGGAAGAACGGTTCAGGATACTTTCAAAATGCTGTTTGAAAATGACAAAACCCTGAACAGCCTTGAAGATGTGGATTTGATCGAACCCGAAGAAGACACTTTGCTTCATCAGATTCAGCACAGCATTTTTAACAATCAAAAAGAAGATTTCCATTTTTCCAAGGACAAAATTTATGACGGTTCAATCACCGTTAATTCCTGTTACAGTCCGGTGCGCGAAGTTGAAGTTTTGTACAATTATCTGGTTGAACTGATTGACCGGAAAGATGAGAAACTTTCTGCAAGAGACATCGTGGTGATGGTTTCTGACATTGATTTGTATGCTTCCTATATCAAGGCGGTTTTTGACAATGCACCCGATAAATTTCCATACACGATTGCGGATGAAAGCTATCAGAATGAAGACAATATTTTTTCGGCACTGATTGAAATCCTGATGCTCAATCGTCGTCAGTTTACATCCGAAAAAGTATTGAGTCTGCTTGATTTTTCTGCGATTCGAAAAGAGTTTGGAATAAAAGATACTGCCTTTGCCCGAAATCTGGTCAGGGCTGCAAATATCCGTCTGGGAATAGCCGGTGACAAAGAAAATGAATCCAATTTTGTAAGCTGGAAATACGGGTTAAAACGAATCATGTACGGTTTGTGCATGAGCGGCGAGACCGAATTTGATGATGGTGAAGATCAGTTTTTCCCGATCGACACGGTTGAAGGATACGACATCATGTCGGCGACTTCGTTTGTGGCTTTTGCGGAAAGGGTGATCGATCATCTTGAACGCCGAAAGGGAAAAAGAAAAGTTTCCGAATGGATGAATTTCATTTGGGATACCATCGAAAGTTTTATCGGCGGCAGAGAAGAAAACGAAAATGACGATTATCTGCAGCTGACCCGACAGTTGAAAAAATACAATGTTTCTGACCGGACAACCGATGAGGAAGTCAGTTTTGAAGTTTTCAGCCATAATTTCCTTCCGATTTTGTCAACCGCAAAAAGGAGTGCTGCTTTTGCCGGTCGAGGGATTACTTTTTGTTCGCTGATTCCGATGCGGAGTATTCCGTTCAAAGTGGTTGCGCTGTTGGGAATCAACAATGACAAATTTCCGAGAATCGACAAAAGAGTCAGTTTTGATTTGACCCAAAAATCGAGAAAAAGGGGAGACCGTAATCTGAAGGAGAACGACAAACATCTGTTTTTGGAAAATGTACTTTCCGCAAAGGATTATTTTTATGTGAGTTACATCGGTCAGAGCATCAAGGACAACACAAAAATTCCGGCTTCGATTCTGGTCGATGAAATGATTGATTTTATATCCAATCATTCTGAAAAACCGGATGAAGTCAGAAAAAGATTTATCACCGAACATCCGCTGCACGGTTTCAGCAAAAAATACAATTCCGGAAATCAGGATTTGATTTCATATCTGATCGAAAACAAAAAACCGGAATTGAATTTTGAAACTAAAGGTCAGACGGTCGAAATTGAGTTGGACGACAAAGAAATTCCGATCAAAAGTCTGCTCAGATTTTTCAAAAATCCTGTTGAATTTTATTACAACAAGATCTTGCGGATATATTATGAAAATGAGGATTTGAGCCTGCCCGAAGCAGAGGTTTTTGAACTCGATCAGCTTCAGAAATGGAAATACAAAAACGATCTGTTGATCGTGCCCGAAGATGAAATCAGAGAACAGATTGAAATCGGAAAAATGAAGGGAAAGCTGCCGCTCAAAAATATGGGCGGTGTTGAATTGGACAAAATTCTGGAAGAAACCGACGCGGTTAGACAACAATATCAAACGCTGACAGAATCGATGGAACCCGGTTTTGAGGATATCGATCTGGAAATTGACGGATCCAAAATCATCGGGAGAATTGAACGAATTTTTGGCGACCGACTGATTGAATGCTCTTTTTCGGGCAGTGAAACCAAATACCGTTTTGAAGCTTATTTGAAATATCTGCTTTTGTCGGCTTCCGGAAGAAATATTGGTGTCAGTTTTATCAGCAAATCGGGCGATCTCAGCGAAATTCCGAATCCGATGTCAAAAGAAGATGCATTGTCAAAATTGGAAGAACTGATCAAATTATACAAAAAAGGAACGACAGAAATTCTTCCTTATACCATGAATCTGGTGGATTCTATGATTTATAAAAAGTTTGCAAAGGATATGGCCGGTTTAATCAATCTGAAAGAAGATTATATGACCAAGGTTGAAGCTGCGATTGATGCTGACTGGCGTCCGTTTGATGATGCTTATTTTTTGAAAGAATATGAAAACGGCGCTTTTGATGACAAACAAAAGACTTTTGAGAAATTTTCGGAAGCTGCCAAAATTGTGTTGTTGCCATTGGATCAAATATTTATAAAACTTTAAGCGATGGAATTTCAGGAATTTAATGTAATGACAGTCGGTTTGGAACACGGCAGCAGCAATCTGGTCGAAGCAAGCGCGGGAACCGGAAAAACCTATTCGATTGCGATTTTGGTTTTGAGACTTTTGATTGAAAAGAAAATTCCGATTCAGGAAATTCTGATGGTGACTTTTACCACCGCTGCGGTTGCTGAATTGCAGGAAAGAATCAGAAAATTCATCAGAGATGCGCATCGTTATTGTCTGGGTGGGGAAATTGAAGATCAGCGGATTAAAGAAATCGTTGATCAGGCCGATCGTGATGAAGTTAAAAGATTATTGAATTCCGCTTTGATCAATCTGGATGAAATTTCGGTTTTTACGATTCACAGTTTTTGTCAGCAGACACTCAATGAATTTGCATTTGAAACCGGTCAATTGTTCAGTGCCGAACTCATTTCTGACGATACCGAAATCATCGAAAAAGAAATTCAGGATTTTTGGCGAAAACATGTCACCACGATTCGTGAAGATTTTTTGGTGGAATTGAGTAGTTCGGGTATGAGCCGAGAAAATATAGCCAAGCATTTGAAAAATCATTTGTCCGGAAAGAAGTTTTTCTTTTATGATGAAAATTTAAAATATGAATTGGATGGAGAGAAACAGGAAGAACTTCTGGATGAAATCAATTTAGCCAATGAGAAACTAAAAGCTGAAAATGCCAAGCTTACTGAATTTGTTGAAAGTCATAAAAATGATTTTTCTGACCGGTGTGAAGGGAATTTACCCGAACCATTTCAGGCTAAAAAGGGAGATTTTACAAATGCAAAAAAACATATAAAAGAGCATATTCACGATACAGATAAATTTATTGAAAAGATTATCGAGAAAAGCGGATCGGCTTATATTCAAAATATTTTTCCTGATTTATTGGATGAATTGGAAAATGTCGGAGTTGCCGAAACTGAAGTTGAAAACAGAAAAAACGATTCGCTGAATTATCTCTATTCATTCGCCATTCAGGAAATTTCAAACGGAATCAGAAGATTCAAAACCAATCACAATCTGATGACTTTTGACGATCTGATTTCAAATCTGAACCGTGCATTAAATGAACGAGAAAATGAAAAATTGGAAAAACTGCTTCAAGCCAAATACAAAGCGGTTTTTATCGACGAATTTCAGGATACCGACCGTCAGCAGTACGGGATTTTTAAAAAAGCTTTTCAGGGAAATTCAATACTGTTCTACATCGGCGACCCAAAACAGTCGATTTATGCCTGGCGAAAAGCGGATATCGCCACTTATTTTGAAGCCCGAAATGATGTTGAAAATGTTTTTACGATGAATGTGAATTACCGTTCCACCGAAGGAATGGTCAATGCGCTCAATCAATTTTTTCAGCCCGAACCCGGTTTTGATGTGTTTGCTTATGGCGAACAGGAAAACCGGATTGAATATCACAATGTTGAATCAAAAGGAAAATCGACCGGACTGTATTTTGGAAATTCAGAAGCGATTCCGATGACGATTACAACAAAATCAAACAAAGGCGACATCATTCACGATACCGCTCTGGGAATTTTGGATTTATTGAACAATTCTGATTATCAGTTTGTTGATCAAAAAACCGGTCAAAGCCGAAAAGTGAAAACATCTGATATCGGTGTTTTGGTCAGGGCAAAAAAAGACGGTGATGCAATCAAAAAAGAACTAGCAAAATACGGAATTCCGGCAGTCAGTGTGACCGAAGCTAAAATCCTGAAATCGCCGGAAGCACGGGATTTGTGTTATATCCTTCAGGCGATCGACAACAATACCGCATCAAATGTGAATCGTGCGCTGCTCACTGTTTTCATCAATTCAAACAAAGAACAGATTCAAAAACTGGATGATGAAAAGGTGATTGAAAAATTCAAAACTTTTAAGGAATTGTGGCAGAGACAGGGCGTGTATGCGATGATGATGAATTTTATTTCCGAATTTCAAATCAGGGAAAATGCACTTGCCGGAAAATTAAAAGATTCGGAAAGAAATATCACCAATTTGTATCATCTGCTCGAATTGCTGTACAAAACCGAAAGCCGCCAAAAGATGAATCCGACGGAGCTGATCGACTGGCTGAAAATCAATATGAGCCTTGACGATAACATGGAGGATGAATGGATTCAGCGGATTGAAAGCGATGAGGAGGCGGTCAAAATTGCAACCATCCACTCGAGCAAAGGTTTGGAATACAATATTGTTTTTGCGCCTTTTTTGGATTTGAACATTTGGAAAAAAGACAATCCGGTAGTCAGTTTTCGGGATGATGACGGAAATTACAAATCAGCACCGCTTGACCAGCTGCCACCCGATAAACAGCAGATTTATGATGTGGAATCTTTACAGGAAAACCGAAGACTGATTTATGTCGCACTGACCCGTTCGGTGTACAAATGTTTTGTTTTCACCAGCACCTGGAGCGGTTACAATGATTCCGCACTGAAACCGTTTGTGAAAAATCGAACATACAATGAACTGATTGCCGAATGGGATGCGGAAACAATCGATCCCAATCAGAGATATGAACCGTCGCAACAGTTGGAACAAATAATTCTGAAACCCGAATATTTTCATCTCAGCCACAAATCATGGCAAAGAATGAGTTATTCGGGACTGGCTGCCGAAAAGGATTGGATACCGAAAGATCAGTTTTTGGATGGCGATGATGATTATGACCGATTTGTTTTCAGCCGGTTGGGCAAGGGTGCCAGAACCGGAACTTTGCTGCACGGGATTTTGGAAAAAATCGATTTTTCACAATCGGGTGATCAGTGGATTTATACGCTGAAAAGAGAATTGGAAGGCTACAAATCCGAAAATGCAGCTGATTACAATGAATTCAGCCAAATGCTGATTCGTCTTTTGGAACAGGTGCTGAATGCCGAATTACCGGAAAACCATTTCAAACTGTCTGAAGTCAACCGTGCGAATTGTCTGCATGAACTCGAATTTGACTTTCCGGTTCCCGAATTTTTACCAAAGGAATTGAACCAAATTTTACCCGATAACCGGATTATGATTTCGGATCGTTATCAGTCTCAGATAGAAGGACTGATGACCGGATTTGTGGATTTGTTTTTTGAGCATAACGGAAAATATTATGTACTCGACTGGAAATCAAATTATCTCGGTCCGAATGTAGAAGATTATTCAGCAGAAAATTTGGACAAAGCAATGACCGAAAACAATTATCATCTGCAGTATATGATTTATTCGCTGGCGGTTAAAAAATATCTGCAAAGCCGTTTGGGTGACGGATTTAATTTCGACCGTGATTTTGGCGGTGTCTATTATTTGTTTTTGAGAGGAATGCGTGAAGGAACATCTAACGGAGTTTTTTATAAAAAAGTAAGTTCAGCGGAATTGATGAAATTGGAAGAATTGATTTCGGTGGGTGTTTGAGAATTTCTAACAGTAATTTAAATTAAGACCTTTTCCAAAGTTCCAAACTTTGGAAAAGGTTCTTCGTTTTTCATCTTCTTTTTTAATTTTACAATTCATTCAATAAAAATGAAAATTCACAAAAATCTATACATCAGCGGAAAAGTTCAGGGTGTGTTCTACAGAAAATCAACCAAGGAAAAAGCGGATGAACTCGGTATCACCGGTTATGTGATGAATATGCCCGACGGCAGTGTGTTTGCCGAAGCGGAGGGCGAGGAGTCAGCTATTTCTAAATTTATTGCCTGGTGTCATATCGGTCCGGCGACTGCAAAAGTCACCGAAATTAAAGTTGAAACCGCCGAACTTGCAGATTTCCCCGATTTTAAAATTTGGAGATAAAAAAATGCGGCAAATCAATTGCCGCATCTTTCTGTATTTGGTTTAAATTTTATTTCTTCTTGTACATTTCCTCTGCAAGCTGAACCGCTTTGTAGGCATCAATCACACCGCCACTGACAGAAATATCTGTAAGCTGATCGTTTTTGTTGACCGAATTCATCAAGATCTGTTTTACTTCAACCGCAGTCAGTTTCGGATAGTGAGACCAGACCAGCGCAGCAACACCGGCTGTGATGGGCGACGCCATACTGGTTCCCTGAAGTTCTTTGAATTTGTCATGCGGAACAGTTGACAAAATCTGATTTCCTGGTGCAAATACATCAACCGATTTCTTGCCGTAATTTGAAAAACTTGCTTTCAAAACATTCGGATCCGGATTGGATGCACCGACTGTGATGATCGATTCGATGATTTTATTTCCGTTTTCGTCAAAATTTGTCGGATAATGGATATCTGTGTCGATATCGAGATTGTCATTTCCGGCTGCTTTGATCAGCAGTGCACCTTTTTTCTCAGCATAACGCATGGCATCCCAAACCACTTCTTTGTCGGGCGAATAATCTTTTCCGAACGACATATTCAGAATTTTTGCACCATTGTCAACCGCATATCGAATTGAATTTGCAACGTCCTTGTCTCTTTCATCACCGTTAGGAACCGTTCTTACACCCATCAGTTTTACAGAATTTCCTGCGATTCCGTCAATCCCTTTTCCGTTTCCTCTCACCGCCGAAACCAAACCGGCAACGTGGGTTCCGTGCAGTGCATCGGGCCCTTCCACATCATTGTTTCCGTAATTGCTTTCGGTTTTGTTGCTGTAATCATCGCCGACGATTCCTCTTGAATCAAAATCGAGATTGTAGTGATAATCAAGCTGAGACTGAAAATATTCGATTCCTTCAGCCAACTGTTCAGAGATTTCCTCATGAATCTGTTTCATCGTTCTGTCTTCCCATTCCTCTTTTGGCGTCATTCCGAACATCATCAGCGCCATCATCGATTCTTCTGTCGGCTGATAACTGCTCAGATTGTTTTCATCGATTGGCTGATCTCCAAAGAATTCGATCAGCGGCTGAAAACCTTTGTCCACCTGTTCTTTGAGCGCGGTATATTGAGCCACGCTTGATCTTGCTTCAGCCTGTTTTTTTGCAATTTTTGATTTCAGTTTCAGATAATCTTCATATTTCTCCGGAAACTTGGTTTCATTTTCTTTGTTTTTTGCAGCATCCGAACCTTCAAACAATGGCAGATAACCTTTATAAACTCTGACGCTTTCCAGATTGTCTCCGTCCACATCTTTGCCGTTTTTTCCGCCGATAAAGTTCCATCCGTTTACATCATCGATATATCCGTTGTTGTCGTCATCTTTTCCGTTTCCGGCTTTTTCCTTTGGATTGACCCACATATTTTCAGCCAGATCTATATGATCCGCCTGAACGCCGCCGTCCAGAATTCCAACCACAAGCGGACTTGCTTTTCGGTTGTGTTCTTTCAGAAACTGCCAGGCTTTTTCGGTATTCACACCATAAACGCCGGTATCTTCAAAACTGTCGTTGTACCAGACTTTTTCGGTTCTCAGCAAAATCGAATCCTGAGCATTTGCGCTTGCAAAAAGCAGGAATGCCGTTCCGAAACAAATGAATAGTTTTTTCATCTTTTTTGTTTTATTTGAATTTTTCTGACTCCAAATTTGATTCCAAATTCAGGTTTTCCGCAGATAAGTCGAAAAAACAGAGATTTGGTTACATTGGAATTCTGTTTAATTTAATTTTCGGAATAATTAAAACAAGATCTTAATATCCGCAAATTGTATCATCGCCTCTCGGATCGGCACCGCCTTCATAACTTCCGTCGGGATTTACGATGATTGCATCAACTCTTCCCCAGCTGCCGTCTGTCCATCCCCATGGGCTTTTGCCAACAAATACATACCCTTTTCGGCTCAGTCTTTCTCTTACATCTTCTGCAATTGCGCCTTTTTCGACAAAAACTTCGTCCGGCAGCCACTGGTGATGAAATCGTGGAGAAGCAACCGACTGGCTGATGCTCTGATCAAATTCAATCACATTGAGCACCGACTGAAAAACCGAAGTAATGATGGTTGATCCACCGGGCGTTCCGATGACCATAAAGAACTTTCCGTCTTTTTCAATGATGGTTGGTGTCATCGAAGACAGCATCCTTTTTCCGGGCTGTATCGAATTTGCTTCACCGCCGGTCAGTCCGTACAGATTGGGTGCGCCCGGTTTGACCGAAAAATCATCCATTTCGTTGTTCAGTATAAAACCGGCGTGCTCAACCGCAACAAATGAGCCAAAAGCACCGTTCAAAGTGGTGGTAACCGAAACCGAGTTTCCGTCTTTGTCAACCACATTAAAATGAGTAGTTTGGAATTTTTCGGCGGGAACAAAATTACTCGCACCGACTTCTGAACTCGGCGTGGCATGATCAAATGAGAAATTTTTCATCCGCAAAACCGAATTTTCTCTGCTGATCAATTCTTGAATCGGAACTTTTACAAAATCGGGATCGCCCAAATAAACCGAACGGTCTGCATAAACTCTCCTTTCGGCTTCCACCATTGCCTGAACGGTTTTGTCCTGTTGAAAACCCCAATCTTTCAGCGGATAATTCTCAACCGAATGAAAAAGTGAAATCAGTGCAATTCCGCCGCTTGAAGGTGGCGGCATTGAAATGATTCTGTAATTTTTATAATCTCCGATGATTGGTTTTCGCCAGACTGCTTTGTAATTTTTTAAATCTTCAAATGAAATGATACCGTTTCCTTTGTTCATTTCATCGACGATATATTTTGCGGTGATGCCTTCATAAAAACCTTTCTTTCCCTGTTTTTGAATCAGTTTCAGTGTTTCTGCCAATTCTTTTTGGACGAGCAAATCTCCGCTTTTCCAATTGTTTTTAATCGTAAAAGCAGTTCCTTCGGGATTCCATTTTGTAAATTTTTCATAAGCAGAATTGAATTCATTTGCCTGTGCATCGGTAATTTCAAATCCATTTTCAGCCAGATCGACTGCAGGCTGCAAAACCTCTTTCCAGCTCAGTTTTCCGTATTTTTTATGAGCAGCTTCCATACCTGCAACCGTTCCGGGAACACCAGAAGCCAGCTGACCAAAAAGACTCAGCTCTGTAATCGGATTTCCGTCCGAATCGAGATACATATTTTCAGAAGCTTTGGAAGGTGCAGTTTCACGAAAATCAAGCGAATTGTACTGACCGTCTGCAGAACGGTAAACCAAAAAACCGCCACCGCCGATATTTCCGGCAATCGGCAGCGTAACGCTGAGTGCAAACTGAACCGCAACCGCAGCATCAATCGCATTTCCGCCTTTTTTCAAAATCTCAATTCCGACTTCAGAAGCTTTTGGATGCGCACTGACAACCATTCCGTTTTTATAACCGGGATTTTGACCTAACGCAGGAATTAAAATCAATAAAAACAGAAAGACGATATTTTTTTTCATTTGAAATTCTTGGAAGTATAAAACTACAAACTCCCAATGATTTGTGAAAATTTTTAATTTTTTCTTAACGTACAGTGTTGCAATTCGATAAATTACAATTGAAATGTTAAAATTTTTTATAGTTTTACCGCCTATTAGTTCCAACCAAACCTCAGATTGTAAAACTAAAATTGTAACTCAATGAGAAACTATTTACACTATCTGTTGATTTTGCTGTTTGGAGTTACCCAATGGGGTATGGCTCAAACGCCTCAACAGGCTGCGAAAATCGTCGCAACTTATGACCAAAACGAACTTAATAAACTTAAAAACGAAGCTGATTTAAAATATCAGTACGAAAGGAACAGGGTGTTGGATCTCGCACCCAAAATGGGACTTCCGCTCATTATAGACGATGGTGTTACCCGTTCCGAACTTCAAAGAATCCTACCGGACGGAACTCCGATTTATTATACAACACAAAATAAAGATGCATCACATTCAACCCGTACCGACCACCTTAATTCGGGCGGATCGCTCGGTTTGAATCTGATGGGTCAGAATATGACTGCCTATGTTTGGGATGGCGGTATTGCAAGAGCTACTCACCAGGAATACAGCGGACGATATACAGTGGGGGATGGTTCATCGGCATTAAGTGATCATGGTGCCCATGTGACCGGAACCATAATTGCATCAGGTGTAGTCGCACAGGCAAAAGGAATGGCGCCTCAGGGCAAAGTCAGAGGTTATGACTGGAACAACGATATAACTGAGGCAACCATTGCTGCTGCAAACGGTATGCTGGTTTCAAATCATTCCTACGGATGGGTAAGTAATAATCTTCCTGCCTGGTATTTTGGCAACTATCATTCGGAATCTGCCAGTTGGGACAATATAATGTTCAATGCGCCTTATTATCTGATGGTGAAATCGGCAGGAAATGATGGGGCAGTAAATTACAATTCAAGTCCGCTTGGCGGTATTGTCGGTTATGATAAACTGACAGGAGCAGGTACCAGCAAGAATTCTTTGGTAATTGCAAATGCACAGGATGCAAATGTGAATTCAAACGGTGATCTGATCAGTGTTTCAATAAATTCGGGCAGCAGCCAGGGACCGACTGACGATTATCGAATCAAACCCGACATCACCGGAAACGGTACCGGACTTTATTCACCGATCAGTACAAACAATTCTGCTTATGCAACTTATACGGGAACCTCAATGTCCTCGCCCAATGTAACCGGGACACTGTTGCTTCTTCAACAGCATTACAATAATATAAATTCCGAATTTATGAGGGCTGCCACTCTGAAAGGATTGGTGCTTCATACAGCAGATGATGCGGGCCCGGTCGGACCGGATGTGGTTTGGGGATGGGGATTGCTGAATGCAAAACGGGCTGCACAGGTCATCAGCAATAACGGAAACGGTACTCTGATTCAGGAACTTACACTAAACAATGGTGAGACTTATGAGTTTGATGTTTATTCAGATGAGGTAAGTAATCTGATGGCTTCTATTAGCTGGACAGATCGTCCGGGAGCGAATAGGGAAGGAGAATTAAACAATACAACTCCGGTGCTTGTCAATGATCTCGACCTTCGAATCATCAAAGGAGGCACAAGTTACGAGCCATGGAAACTGACAGGTGTGACCACCAATGCAAAGGGAGACAATTTTAGAGATCCTTTTGAGCGTGTGGAAGTTTCAAATCCTACGGGTCAGTATAAAATCAGAATCACCCATAAAGGCAGTCTGACCGGAGGAAGTCAAAAATATTCATTGATCATTACCGGAATTTCAGATCAGCCGATTGAGTGTAATCCGGTTGTTCCTGCAGGTCTGACAGCAACTTCTGTTGGCACGACCACAGCAGATCTGATCTGGAATATGGTACCGGCAGCCGAATACGATTTCAGATATCGTGCAACCGGCAGCGGTTCATGGATTACTTCGTCAACCGCCACCAATACAATTTCACTGACCGGATTGACTCAGGATACAGAATATGAAGCTCAGGTTCGTTCAAAATGCTCGGGAGGAAGCAATTCGGCCTGGTCTTCATCTTATATTTTTACAACGCTGCTCCCAAGTACCGAATGCGGTATTGATTATGCAGTTAATTTGGGAGGTACTGCCCTTGGGGATACTTCAGCCGGGATCATTCTGACATCTGACTTCCCGGTTGGGGCGGATGTTAACTTGTCTGTTGAAACCGTGAAATTCCCAATGAGTAACCAGGTATCGACTGTCAAAGTTTCTTTTTATAAGGATGCATCCGGAACGCCGGGTGATGAAGTGCTTTCGCCAACTTCAGTTGTGCCTGTATCTCAAACTGTGATTAGTGGAGAAGTGTATGAGATCACTTTGGATCTCAGTTCATTGAATTTGGAGCTTGAAGGAGGAAGTACCGGGACCAATTATTGGATGGCAATCACCACTACCGGGACAAATGCAAACTATTGGAGATCCACAGACCAAATTTATAACGGAACAAACGGCTATGGGTCTCTTGACAATTATGCTTCATTTGAAGATTTGACTAACTATGGTTATGTATTGGATTTTGCATTTACAATTGAAGGTGACTGTGGCGGAAATGAGCAATATACCGTTGTAACTTCTGCAAATCCAACAGCAGGCGGCACGACCACAGGTGACGGTACTTATGACGGTGGAGATTCGGTAACCGTTTCTGCAACTGAGAATACAGGTTATGAATTCCAAAACTGGACCGAAGGCGGAACAGTAGTTTCAACCGATTCTGATTACAACTTTACAATTCAGTCTGATCGTAATTTGGTGGCGAATTTCAGTCAGACCGAATATGTGATTACAACAAATTCAAACCCGATTACCGGTGGAAATACAGTTGGCGGCGGAACTTATCATTATGGCGATACTGCAACCGTGACTGCTACAGCAACGATCGGTTACACCTTTGTCAGCTGGACCGAAGGCGGAACTGTGGTTTCGACCAATAATACTTACAGCTTTACGGTTGATTCAAGCCGTACGCTGACTGCGAATTTTGAGATGATGGATTTTATGATCATCACTTCTTCAAATCCTTTCGCGGGCGGTGTAACAACCGGTGGCGGTGCTTACAATTACGGTGATACTGCGACAGTTTCTGCATTTGCAAATACGGGTTACAGTTTCACAAGCTGGACAGAGGGCGGAATTGTAGTTTCGACCGATCCGAATTACAGTTTTACAGTAACTTCCAGCCGAACGCTGGTTGCCAATTTTGATCAGTTGGGTTATTTGATTACAACCATGTCAAGCCCGGCAGCAGGAGGCACAACAAGCGGCGGAGGTTCATACAATTATGGTGATACAGCTACAGTTTCAGCGACTGCAAACGCAGGATATACTTTTGTGAATTGGACAGAAGGCGGAACGGTAGTTTCAAATGATG
>JACFND010000024.1 GCA_019455045.1 Flavobacteriia bacterium | reverse complement strand
GTCTATCAGTGGTTTATATTTTTAATAAAAAAATGTGCGGAAGTCAGGAAAGAAACCGGTTCCCCTCCTAATTGAGCCGGTTTTTTTATGGCCAAAATTCAATTTTCAGAGAAATTATCAAGATTTCTGTAACCTTTTTCATTCCCACTGACTCTAATGGTGCAGATTGGTCATTCAAACAACAATCACCAATAAAAACAATAAAAAATAAAATGAAATCAAATTTAAAATCGCTGATGGTATTGACCGGAATGTTTGTACTGCCGGCATTCATCGGATGTCAATCCCAAAACGAACAAACCGCTGCCGAACCGACTGCTGAAACAGAAACAGCCGCAGAACCCGAACAGCAGCAAACTACAGGACCAAAAACAGATACGGTAGTGATTTATCAAATGCAGTTTCAACCCGCAAATCTGACTGTCAACAAAGGCGACACAGTGGTATGGATCAACAAAGACCTGGTTGCACACAATGTAACCGAAGATCCTGCAGGAAGCGTAAAATCAGATACGCTCAACACAGGAGACAGCTTCAAACTGGTGCCCGATCACAGTTTCAACTACATCTGCAGCATTCACCCGACCATGAAAGCGCAGCTGACTGTGAATGAATAATTCGAAATTATTTGAGAATTTTTGTAAATTGAACATTTGTTTGTGTTTTCAGCAGAAAATTGATTGAAAAACGATTCATGAACAGGAAAAGAACAGCTCAAAATCTTCGGTCCGAAAACAAATCCGAAGAAAATACATCCAGACTTCCCGACGATTGCAAAATGGTCTTTTCACTGTCTGAAATGCTTGACTTTTCAATTCCTGAGATTTCAGAACTGCTGAATATCAGTGAATCAGAAGCTAAAACTCAATATGAAAAAGCAGACAAGCTGATTGAAGAAAACGACAAAAAAAGATTTTCTCTGACAGAACTCTTTGAATTCAATCTAATCTATTGCGACGGAATGGTTGAAAGAGTGATGAAGGAAATCGAAAAATTATAAAAACAGAAAATTAACAAAAACACATTAAGATGCCACACAATATCAAACCTTCAAATGTAAAAGTAAAGTCAGTCAAACATCTGACTCATGACGTACTCAGTATCACAGCCGAAAAACCGGCGGGAATTCATTACAATCCGGGTCAGGCAGTGGATGTATCAATCAACAAGGAGGGATGGGCTGAAGAGGTCAGACCTTTCACCTTTGTATCGCTTCAGGGCGACGATCACATTGAATTCAACATCAAGACCTATCCCGATCATCACGGTGTGACCGAGCAATTGCTTTCACTCAAAGCCGGCGACGAACTGCTGATTGGTGAAGTATTTGGTGAAATCGCATACAAAGGCGACGGAATCTTTATCGCAGGCGGTGCCGGAATCACTCCGTTTATTGCGATTTTGAAAGAACTTGAAAAAGAAGGCAAAATCGGTAACAACAAACTGATTTTTGCAAACAAAACCAGAGAAGACATCATCAGAAAAGAAGATTTTGACAGACTGCTCGGAAAAAATTTTGTGAATGTATTGTCAGCCGAAGAAGTGGAAGGATTTGAACACGGTTATGTCAATCCGGAACTGATCAAAAAATACGCTGAAGAAAATCTGAAATATTATTATCTGTGCGGACCGGATCCGATGATGGATGCGGTGGTCAAACAATTGGGTGATTTGGGTGTAACACCGGAACATATCGTCAGAGAGGGTTTCTAAAATTGAAAGAACCGAAAGAATTCAAAAGGCCGTTGAAAAGCGGTCTTTTGTTGTATGGTTTTCAGTCCGAACCGATTAAAAACACAGCGTTTGGCCGGAATTAAAAATTAGCCAAAAAGTTTGATAAAAAGTTTGCAGGAATAGAATTTCGGTTCTATATTTGCCGTCCAATTAACAGGAATTCCTCCTTAGCTCAGTTGGTTAGAGCATCTGACTGTTAATCAGAGGGTCGTTGGTTCAAGCCCAACAGGAGGAGCAGAAAACGAGAGTCTTACGGTGTAAGGCTCTTTTTTATTTGGAGATTTGAATGTAGAAAAGTGGTGTTTTTTGGTTTTGTTAGCTCAAACAAATAAACGAGTTTAATTGGATTCGTTTAATTTTGACTATTTTCTGTTGTTTTTGGCAAACTTGTATTTAGTATTTTACCAATTATTCATTGTTTGAATCTTCAAACAATACTCCAGTATAAAAATTACAGATAAAATTTAAAGCTAATAATCTTTTGTTTTTTGAATATCTGAAATTATTCAAATATTCATCATTAACTAAAGCTTGAGAACTTCCTACATCCATTGCAATAATTATTGCATCGGATTGTGAAAAGCCAATTTCAGTTAATTTTTCCATTAAAATTCTCCGAGGGTCATTCATTTGTATATTCTTTAATTTCGGTTTTTAAATGATCTTTCCAATCGAGTACAATTTCCTCCTTTCTATACATCTCTCTTGCTTTCAAAATGGCATCTGCTGAATTATCAGCTTGTATTTCAATTACTTTTGACAGAAATTCCTGTATTTCAATTTCAAATGTTTCCATGTGGTAGTTTTATAAATTTCCAATTTTTTTCAATTCGAAGCTCTTGGTGTGCAATGCCGAAATAAAATCATAATCAATAAATTTAATCCTATCCTTCATTTCTTTAAAGGCTGAATATGAGACCTTATGTTCAAATTCTCGTTTTCTTTCAATCGCACCAAGAATATAAAAGTTTGAATAAAAATCTTGTAAATCATTGAATTTTAATAATGAATTCTGTATATCTGTTGAATGTTCTACTTCAAAAAAAGAGTTTGGCAAATTCCTTTCATTAAACCAAATAACATCTATAGTTCTAGCTCTTCTTATTATTTCTTCATAACTAAAATCAAATATTTGTTCAATTGTAGAAATATTGCCAAGTTTTTTATCCAGAAATAATCTATTTTTATCCTGAGGTGGAACATAAGTATTATAGCCTTTTAAGTTTCCTATCTCTAGTAAAAGACCTTGATAATAAGAATGTGTGAAATTTTCTTCATTTTTTTGACTTTTGTCTAAATCAAACTTCTGCAATACCTCTTTTTCAAATTCTTTTAACGCCCAAAGACCTGGCTTAATTTTGAAAAAATACCGTTCATCTTGAACAATCCTTCTTATTGAAGCAAATGGAGTTTTGGTTTTCCAATCAGAAGTATCTACATTATGATTTAAAAAGCCTAAGGTTGAAAATCCTCCATTATCTTTCATTACCTTAATTACTTGCTCATATTGTTTCATAAAGATATCCGTTTAGTTAATCATTAAAAAGTTTTGTTTTTCCAACGGCTCATTTTAATATTTTTGGTTGGCTTCATTTAAAGTTACAAAAATTATCTCCATCTTAATACCTGTAATAATTTGAATTAAAGCTTTAAGATGTATAAGGATTACAAATGTAAATATTCCAATTAGAACCATCCACAAAAAAAACGAACCGCTCTCACGATCCGTTTTTAATACTTTCTATTTCCCAAATAGCCTATCCGTCGACAATCAGTCGGTAGATATCATTTCCGAAGATCAGCGCCATCAGTCCCATCAGTATGATAAAGCCGGCGATCTGAGCGATCTCCATCGTTTTTTCGCTCATTTTTCTGCCGGTGATCATTTCTATGATGGTAAACATCGCATGTCCGCCGTCAAGCGCCGGGATCGGCAGCAGATTGATAAATGCAAGCCAGATCGAAAACATTGCGGTGAATCCCCAGAATTTTTCCCAGTCCCACTTCGGATCAAAGACTTTAAACAGTCTCAATGGCCCGCTGACCTGTTTGTATGCCTCGGTCTTGGGTCTGATGATCAGTTTGAACTGTTTGATCTGATAGGCCAGATTGGTATATGTCTTGTTGAATCCGGCCGGTATCGCCTCGAGTAAACTGTATTCGTTTTTCACAATCAGGTTGCTCGATTGAGATTCGGGCATTCCCCGGTTGTAAAACCCAAGCGAAGCAGAATCGGATACCAAAGCCTGAAGCTCAATCTCCTGATTGGCTCTGTTTACGGTCAGCCGAATCGAATCTCCTTTCAATGTCTGAAGTTCGCTTTTAAAATCGCTGAACCTGTTCAGCCGGTTTCCGTTGATTGCTATGATTTGGTCATTTCTTTTCAGTCCGGCTTTTTCGGCATTTCCGCCCGCGATGATGCTGTCCACCACCACATCTTTTACATCGGGTGAGAAAAGTCCCTGTCTCATCGCACCGTTCAGTATCGATTTGATGTTGCCGTCGCTCAGTCTGATGGTCTGCTGTTTTCCGTCTCTTTCCACGCGGATCGAGTCTGCAAGCAGTATATCGATTGCCAGCCAGTCGGCTCTGCTCTGCATTTTTCCGTCAACCGCCATGATTTTGTCGCCGTCTTCAAAACCTGCCTGTTTCATCGCTTCACTAAAGGCAAGACCGTTTTCCTGCATTTTGTCCACAGATACATAATTGTCGCCGTAGTGCACCAGCATTGCGGTATATATTGTCCAGGCGAGCAGTACGTTGACGATGATTCCGGCCAGCATGATGATCAGTCGCTGCCATGCGGGTTTGCTTCTGAATTCCCAGGGCTGCGGTTCCTGTTTCAGCTGTTCTTTGTCCATGCTTTCATCGATCATTCCCGCGATCTTCACATAGCCGCCCAATGGCAGCCAGCCGATTCCGTAGGTGGTTTCACCGACTTTCTTTTTGAAAATCGCAAACCAGGGATCAAAAAACAGCATGAACTTATCGACTTTTGCTTTGAAGAATTTTGCGGCAAGAAAATGCCCCAATTCGTGCAGAGTCACCAGGATCGACAGACAGAGGATCAGCTGTGTCACCTGAATCAGTATTTCTTTCATTATTTTTTAATAAGCTGCAAAATTAAGGTTTTTGGACGGATTGGAAAATTATTTCCACCTGAGTGTTTCAATCAGATGAACCACATCTTTTTTCAGATACTGAATCGCGGGCTGAAGCGAATCATATTTGGGCGGTGCAGAAAAATAAACCGAACCCGTCAGCAGGTTTCGGGTGCTGTCTGTGGCGTGAAATTGAAGATTGATCGCAGCATCTCCGCCGAGTTCAAACAAAGTCCCGTACACTTTGTGATCGTCAAAATTAAATTCTCTCGGCGAAATATAACTTGCTTTTACCGTCTGATTCTGAACAATTTTCTCACTGTCCTTGATTTTTACCGCCAAATCTTCGCTTCCGTTGATCGGATAATAAGTCAGATACAGATTTGCCTTCATTTCCGGATAATTCAAAATAAACCAGCAGGGTTTTTCTTTTGGTTTTTCAATGCTGAAAGTCGAATATTCAAAACTGAATGGACAGTTGGAATCAAATTTTTTATAAACTGCATCCGGATAATCCAATCTCAGCTGTCCGATCGGTTTTACCGAATAATCATCGCCGCAGCTGATTATCATTACCGAAGTCAGCAGTAAGATTACAAAACCGGAAATTCTTTTGTCAAAACGGCAATCCCTCATCATCTTCTTTCTCATCAATAATTTCAGGATTTTCGGCCGGATTTTTTGGATTTTCAACAGTCGGTTCGCGTTCACCCGGATTTGAAGATTTTGGTGTCAGAAATGAAAAATCGCTGACCACGATTTCGGTCATATATCGTTCCTGACCGCTCTGATCCTGCCATTTTCTGGTCTTCAGTTTTCCTTCCACATAAATCTTGTCTCCTTTTTTTACATATTTTTCAAAGATCTCAGCCAGCTTGTTTCTCACCACCAGATTGTGCCATTCGGTCTGTTCCACTCTTTCGTTGGTGTCTTTTGTCACATAGCTTTCACTGGTTGCAATCGACAGCCTGCCGATCAGATTGTTGTTGTCAAATCTGTGGATTTTCACTTCTCCGCCCACATTGCCGATCAAAATCACCTTATTAATTGTACCGCTCATAATTCATTCAACTTTTATCAAATATACAAATATACAAACCGTAAAATTGAGATTATATTTTGGACTTCAAATAATTTTCTATCGGTTTGGGTACCGGCAGTGATTTCAGTTCTTCGGATGAATAAACAGCTGCACCGATCTTTTTTGATAATTTTCCAAATTCGGTTTCATCCAGTTCCAAACGCCAGAAATCAATCGTCAGCCGCTGATGAGTGAGCAGGTGGATTGTGTTGCCAGAATGAATGGGTTCATCCGAAATTCCAAACGGATTTTGATTTTTGATCTGATCTTCAATCAGCGGAAAACTGTACAGATTTTTCCAGATATCATCTGCCGTTCTTTTGACCATCAGGAAATTTTCTCCGTCTGTGATTTCAAAAAAGTTCAATTGACGGCTTTTGATTTTCAGTTTATTTGATTTGACCGGCAGCTGATCGGTTTTGTTTTTTGCCAATGCGGCACATGATTCATTCAGCGGACAGATTTCGCATTTCGGATTTTTTGGCAGACAGACGGTTGCGCCGAGTTCCATCACTGCCTGATTAAAATCTCCGGGTCTTTTCTGATCAATGATTTCAGTTCCGAGCTGCTGAAAATATTTTTTTGTTTTTGAATCGCTGATATCAAGTTCGATGTCAAAATTTCTCGACAGCACCCGAAAAGCATTTCCGTCGATGGCTGGCACTGCTTCGTGAAATGCGATCGATGCGATGGCGGCTGCGGTATATTCGCCGACTCCTTTTAATTTCAGAAGATCATTGTAATGATCCGGAAACCGACCGTTCAGTTTTTCCACGATGTATTTTGCACTCTGATGAAGATTTCGTGCTCTTGAATAATAACCCAGTCCCTGCCAGAGTTTGAGCACCTGCTGTTCGTCTGCTTCTGCCAGATGTCGGATGGTCGGAAAGCTTCTCAGGAAATTGAGATAATATTTTGTGCCCTGTACAACTCTGGTCTGCTGCAATATAATTTCAGAAATCCATATTTTGTAGGGGTCGGTTTGATCTCTCCAGGGCAGATTTCTCTTGTTTGCATCAAACCAAATCAATATCAGATAGTTAAAACTCATAATTATGATGAGAATTCTTTTTTTGTTTTGGTACAAATATTATATTTGCAGCCTTTGAAAGCAAAATTAAAAACAAAAAATATTAATTATGACGAAAGCAGAAATCGTTGCCAACATTTCAAACAAGTTGGGACTTGAGAAAAACGAAACACAGAAAGTGGTTGAGTATTTTATGGATGAAGTTAAGAGCTCTTTGGAATCGGGAGAAAATGTATATTTGAGAGGATTCGGCTCATTCATCGTTAAAAAGAGAGCTGAGAAAACCGGAAGAAATATTTCAAAAGGTACTTCTATCATCATCCCGGCTCATCATGTCCCTGCTTTTAAACCGGCAAAGACATTTGTTGAAAGCGTAAAAGCAAAAGTTAAAGCAAAATAATTGAAATATGCCAAGCGGTAAAAAAAGAAAAAGACATAAGGTAGCGACCCACAAAAGAAAAAAGAGAAGCAGACTGAACAGACACAAAAAGAAAAAGTAAAATCTTTTTGACAAGACCTTTAATGCACTTTCCAATCGGAATCGTTCGGAAAGTGCTTTTGTTGTTTGTGTTAAGTTTGGGTAACTTTGAATCGGGGCTGAATGTTTTGAAAACCGGATTTTGGAAATCACGGTTTGAAAAGTCCTTTCGAAAATGCATTCCGGATGGTTTGTGTTACTCTTTTTTATAGTAATTTGCAGAAATGAATAAAGAATTAATTGTTTCCGCAAGTGAGGATTCGGTTCAGATCGCGCTCCTTGAAGAGGGCAGACTGATGGAACTCCATCAGGAGAATCTGGATCTTAATTTTGCGGTAGGAGATATGTATCTGGGAAAGGTAAAAAAGCTCGCGCCCAGTCTGAATGCGGCTTTTGTGGATATCGGTTATTCAAAAGATGCTTTTTTGCATTATCACGATTTGGGACCGAATGTGAAATCTTCACTTACCTATACAAAACTGGTGAGCAGCGGAAAATACAAATCGCATCACCTGAAATCATTTAAAAAAGAACCCTTGATCAACAAAAACGGAACCATCGATCAGGTGCTGGCTCCGGGCGATCAGATACTGGTTCAGATCACCAAAGAACCGATCCATACAAAAGGGCCGAGAATCACATCCGAAATTTCGATTGCCGGCAGATATCTGATCCTGTGTCCTTACGCGGACAAAGTTTCAATTTCACAAAAGGTGAGTTCAAAGTCTGAAAGAGACCGGCTGACCGCATTGGTGGAAAGTATCAAACCCGAAGGATTCGGGATCATCATCAGAACAGCTGCCGAAGAAAAGAAAGTTGCGGAGCTGCATGCAGATTTGAACTTTTTGATGAACAAATGGCAGACTGCGTTCAAAAACATCCAGAAAAAGAAAGTCCCGATGAAACTGCTGAGCGAAGTGGATTTGGCTTCGGGCATTCTCAGAGACAATTTCAATGAGGAATTTGTAAAAATTATGGTGGACGATGAAGCGCTTGCAAGAGATATGAAGGAATATCTTTCAATCATCGCACCCGACAAAACCAAGATCATCAAACTCGTCAAAGATGAGGAAGTTCCGCTTTTTGAACGTGCCGGGATTGAGAGACAGATCAAATTTTCATTTGGAAAAAATGTAACCATTCCGCAGTCAAAAGGTGCATATCTGGTGATCGAACATACAGAAGCACTTCATGTGATCGATGTGAATTCGGGAAATATTTCAAGAAATTCAACCAATCAGGAAGAAACCGCACTGACGGTCAACAAAGTAGCTGCAACCGAAATCGCACGTCAGCTGAGACTGCGCGATATGGGCGGAATCATAGTGGTCGATTTTATCGATATGACCAACAATTCGCACAAAGTTGAACTGTTTGATCATCTGAAAGCAGAAATGCAGAAGGACAGGGCAAAACACAAAATCCTTCCGCCGAGCAAATTTGGCCTGATCCAGATTACCAGACAAAGAGTGAAACCCGAACTCAACATCCTGACAAAAGAGGACAACCCGAATCCGGAAGGCGAGAAAGTTGAAGCACCGATCGTGGTGATTGAAAGGATAGAGATGATTCTCAAAAACATCATGGAAACAAAGGGAAAAGAGGTCAAAAATATTTCGCTCCATGTGCATCCGTTTATGGCTGCCTATCTGACCAAAGGAATTCCGAGCATCCGACAGAAGTGGTATTTCAAATACAAAAAATGGATCAGGATTGTGCCGAGAGATGCTTACAAATATTTGCAGTTTAATTTTCTGAACAGGAATAATACGCTTTATAACGAATCGAATTGATCCAAAAACATAAAAAAACAAAAAACGATAAGGAAAAAGAACCTTTTTTCGTTTAATTTGCACCGGAATACAGAAATGGACAGATCAAAAGATTTACTCAAATGGCAATGGCTGTTCTTTATCAGCTTCTTTACGATAAATTTTATCGGGCTGATGGCCACTTCCTATTTTGGAAAAGATGAACTGCATCTTTATTTCAACCGTCGTTTTCACAGTGAATTTTTTGATCATTTTTTCAGATACTACACCGATATCGCCACCACTTACACACTGATCGGACTTGCGATTTTCATCATTTTGAAAAAAAGCTGGCGCAATTTTGTGTTTCTCGGCTGGTCAACGCTCACAGCAAGTCTGGCGGGTTTGCTGATCAAACGCTCGCTTTTTATAGACGGACACAGACCCACCTATTATTTTGAATTGAGAAACATCCGACTGAATCTTGTTGACGGCGTAGATTCTCAGATTCCCTATACTTTTCCGTCGGGTCACACCATACTTGCAGTCATTCTTTGTTTTTATCTCTGTATTCAGATCAAAAACAGAGGTCTTCAGCTGCTTTTTTGTGTGCTGATGGGTCTGGTTGCCATTGGAAGGGTTTATCTGTCAAAACACTTTGTGATCGACACCGTCGGCGGCAGTATGATCGGTCTGCTGTTTGTGATTTTGGGTTATTATTTTATCTGGCAGTCGCCGAATACCAAACTCGACAAAAAGATTTTGGCCAAAAAATAATTTCAGAGATTCATTTTTTTCGGTTGGATAATTATGGTTGAACTCCTTCAGAGTTCTTTTTCTGTCGGATATTTTTCCCACGGGTTTCACCCATGGTTACTGATGGTTAAATCCTTTTAGGATTTTTTTTATGACTTAAGATTAATTTTCCCTCAGCATTTCCATGTGGGGCAGCGTGTCTTCCAGATATTCTTCCGAAGTCTGACGAAAACCGTATTTTTCATAAAATTTTCTCAGATAAACCTGTGCGCTGATTCTCACCTTTTCGGTATGATAATAATTTCTGATGATTTGCAGAATCTGATCCATCATCTGATGACCCAGTTTCAAATCTCTGAATCCCGGTTTGCTGACAATCCTGCCAAACGAAGGTTCATCATAAGAAACACCCGGCGGAACGATCCGGCACGAACCCACAATCTGACCGTCAAGCGTACACCAGAGCTGAAGACATTTGTAATCCTTGCCGTCGCATTCGTTGTAAACACAGTTTTGTTCCACCACAAAGACTTCGTTTCTGAGTCTGAGGATTTCATAGAGTTCCGCAGCTGTGAGCTGATCAAAAGTTTTAAAATGCCAGACCGGTTGATTCATCCGAATTGATTTTATTCAGTATGCGAAGTTAATGAAAAGCTGTTAAAACCTGCCGATCCTTAATTCCCAAAAATTGGGTCTGATTCATTCAAAAGCAGTAATTTTGATAAAAATTAATTCAGATGAAAATTGCAGTGGTAGGTGCGACCGGAATGGTCGGCCAAATCATGTTGAAAGTTTTGGCAGAAAGAAATTTTCCGGTTGACGAACTGATTCCGGTGGCATCGGAAAAATCTGTCGGAAAGGAAATTGAATTCAAATCAAAAAAATACAAAATCGTTTCAGTCGAACAGGCGGTTGCAATGCGTCCTGATATGGCTTTGTTCTCAGCCGGCGGTGAAACTTCAAAAATTTGGGCACCCAAATTTGCGGTTGAAGGAACCACTGTGATCGACAATTCGTCTGCCTGGCGGATGGATCCGAATATTCCGCTGGTCGTACCCGAGATCAATGCTTTCAGACTGAAGGAAACCGACAAGATCATTGCCAATCCAAACTGCTCCACCATTCAACTGGTGATGGTTTTGAATCCGCTCAACAAAAAATACGGCATCAAAAGGGTAGTGGTTTCAACTTATCAGTCGGTGACCGGAACCGGAAAAGAAGCTGTTGATCAGTTGGAATCCGAAATCAAAGGAGAAACACCAAAAATGAAATATCCGTATCCGATTTTTAAAAATGCACTGCCGCATTGCGATGTATTTGAAGAAAACGGTTACACCAAGGAAGAACTCAAACTGGTGAATGAAACCAGAAAGATACTGAATGACCAGGAAATTGCGTTGACTGCTACCGCAGTTCGTGTACCGGTTCAGGGCGGACATTCAGAGTCTGTCAATATTGAATTCAAACAGGATTTTGATGAATCCGAAGTGAGAAGAATCCTCAGAAGAACGATCGGTGTTCAGGTTCAGGACAATCCCGATACGCTGACCTATCCGATGCCGCTGTTTGCAGAAGGAAGAGATGAAGTTTTTGTCGGCCGGATCAGAAGAGATTATTCACAGCCCAATACCATGAATCTGTGGGTGGTTGCCGACAATCTTAGAAAAGGCGCCGCAACCAATGCGGTTCAGATTGCGGAACATCTGCTGAAAAGAAAGTTTGTGGGTCAGAAAGCCGAGGTTTAAATTTGACCGAATGAAGATCGAAAGCCTTCAAAATCCGGGCATCAGACAGCTGCTCAAACTTCAGCAGAAATCAAGAGAAAGAAAATCTTCGGGCCTTTTTGTAGTTGAAGGTGTTCAGGAAAACAAGTTGGCACTCGAATCGGATTTCAAACCGCAAAGATTTTATCTGGCCGAAAGAATTTTTCAGTCGGATGTCAATCTTTCAAATTTTGATGTCATTTGGATTACAGATGCTCTTTTTGAAAAAATTGCATACCGCGGAACCACCGGCGGAATCATCGGGATTTATGAAAGCCAAAATTTAAATTTGAATCAAATCAAATTACCCAAAAACCCGCTGATTGTCATACTTGAATCGGTCGAAAAACCCGGTAATCTCGGCGCTGTGCTCAGAACCTGCGACGGTGCTGCAGTCGATCTTCTGATGGTCTGCGATCCGCTGACCGATTTTTACAATCCGAATGTAATCAGAAGCAGTGTGGGAACAGTTTTTACAAACAAAACCATTGCAGAAACAAAAGAAAATATATTGAATTGGCTGAAGGATAATCAGATACAGATTGTTTCAACTTTCCTGAGAGATGATACCCAAAGTTTGTATGATGCAGATTTTTCAAAACCGACTGCAATTGTTTTGGGAACCGAAGCCACCGGTCTGAGCGATTTTTGGGCGGATCATTCCGATTTGCTGATCAAAATTCCGATGAACGGAAAAGTGGATTCGCTCAATGTGAGCAATGCTGCTGCAATTTGTATTTATGAAGCAGTGAGACAGCGTTTGAAATAATTCAGTCAAAAAATTATTCAAAAACCATATTCAAAACTTCAACCGATTTTGGCCATCTGAAATCAGAAAGCTGGATTTCATAATATTTCAGCAGCGTTTCCAAAAGCTGTTTTCGTTCGGAACGATTGAAAGCATTTGACTGCTGTTCAAAAAAATCAATCGAAATCAGTTTTTCAAACAGTTTTAAATTTTCACCTTCAATATATACACCCGAAGGCAGTTCGGCAGAAGAAATTCCGTTCAGCAAATCAAAATAAACAGCAGATTTTTCAATGTTCGGATAGAAACCGAGAAAACGACTCAGATTGAGCAGAAACCAAAGATGAAAATCTGAATAAGCGTTTTCTTTTTGGTCAAAAAATTCAATCGAAGAACAGATAAAATCAAACAGATCCGGATTTGAATCCTCTTCTTTCAAAACCGAATTCAGCACTTCCGACAGAAACAGCGCGATCGCGGTTTTCTGACTGTTTCCGGTCAGCGAAACATAATGAACTGCCATTCTGCAGTCTCTCAGATGTTTGAGCGCAGATTTTGATTTGTCGTCAAAAATCAGTTCCAGCTGATTGAGCGGACTGAACATCGGATTGGTTTTGTTCCGTTTTGAGTAAACTCCTTTTGCGATAAAGGATCTGATGCCTGATGAACGGGTATAGCATTTCAGAATTCGGGAGCTGTCGCCGTATTTGATGGAAGAAATGACAATTGTCCGGGTTTTGACAATCATTATCTGACGATTGCAATTTTGGTCTGTTTGGTCTCGGTCGCATCACTGTTGGTCATCAAAACCAGATAGATACCCGAAGCGACCGGTTTCCCTTTCATGTTTTTTGTATCCCATTTGGCGACACCGCCCGCAGATTTGGTTTTGTAAATCAGATTTCCGCTGATATCCACAATTCTTACATCCGCATCGATCGGAAGGCCTTTGATGGTCACTTCGCCGGTGAATCCCGGACGAACCGGATTCGGATAGGAATACACATCTCCAAAAGAATCTCCTCCTTCGACTGCATCACTACGATACGAAACCACACCTTTGTCGGTTGCAAAATAGACGATACCGGTTTCTTTATCGATTGCAATAAAGTTCACCTTGTTTGACGGAAGCGGTGAATTTCCGGCTGTAAAATGATAAACCGTCGAGGTTCCGTCCTCAGAAAAATAATAGACACCGGCGGATTCGGTTGCCACCCATTTCTGATTGGCACCGTCCACCTTGATGTCGTTGACCTGTACGTCGGTCAGCAAAGCTTCCGGAATTCCGTTTTGTTCAATCACAATCGGCTGGGTCTGAAATGATTCCGACTGAATCGCTTCGATCGGATTATACAGCACCCGAAGTCCCAGAATCGTACCGATCCAGAGCACCCCGTCTTTGTCGATGGCAGCAGCGGTTACCTGCGGTGATGGCAGATTTCCTCGGTTGACAGACGCATCAATCGTATAGACTTTTTCCATATCGGTCACCTTCAGACCACTGTCCTGTCTTGGCAGTGCGAGAAATCCGTAACCGTTGTAAACAAATGGTTTTCTTGCACCCGCACCTGCGCCGGCCGCCTGAAGATCGATTGATTTCCATCCGCCGCCCGCTTCTTTTCTGATCATATAGGTTCTTGCCTGATCACCCACATGCGACTGACCGATCCAAAGATTCCCGGATTCGTCATAAATTGCTCCGCCGACACGCTCTCTGAATTTGATTTCGCTGTTTTCGGAATTGTAATGATTGACCATCTGCCCGTCCTTGTATCTAAAAATTCCGATGTGTACATCCGGCTGAGACCAGGTCGGATGTTCAAACCATGAAATTACATAATACTCCGTATTGTCATTCGGATTCACTTCAATATCAACGATATCGCGTGCTCCGTTCATTTCTTCTTTTACATGATGAACCCAATGATCACCGTTAAAATGATAGAAACCGTTCGGATTCTGCTGCGGATTGAAAAAGTTGGTGATACCGCCCGGCGCAATCCACAACTCGCCTTTGCTCACGGTCACCGACCAGGACTGGTTGTTGTACGGACCGTCCGGATAAATCGAGTTGGTGCCGTCAAGCAGTCCCAAAAGTATTGAGCCGCCATAGGTTACACTACCGACTTTCAAACCGGTGTTCAGATCTTCTCCAAAATTAACCGTACCCGTATTGTTAAAATTCTCGTCAAAATTCACGACTGCACCTATTCTTGTGATACTCAGCGTATTCCCGTTGACGGTCAGATCCTTCAAGTTTGGAAAATCACCAAAATAAAGCCAGTTGTCACCGTCAAACCGATAAACCGAATTGCCCGTCGCAGCGACTACATTTCCCTGAAACTGTACAATGTGCTGAAATTCAGATGTCGGTACACCTTCGGGCTGCTGCCATGCCGTGAAATTTGTAATAAATTCGTCCAGCGGATGATAAAAAATTCCTTTGTCGCTTGCCGCATAAATCACACCGTTGCTGACCGCCGATTCCTTGACCCCAAAACTGACTCCTGCCTGAACAAAATAACAGGTCTCCATGAATTCGTAATTTTCAAGATCAAAAGTTGCAAGACCAAATTCTCCCGAAATCACTGCTGCATTTCCTGCCGGTTCGATATGATTCACCATTTTGTCGCCTGTATATGACTGATGAAGCGGAATCTCAAGCATATTGTGATTGTCTTCCGGACCGAGTATGTCCATTTCGCCGCTTTTGTATCCGATCATCAGCTGTTCGGTTTCCGGGCTGTAATTGAAAGCAGTCAGTCCGACATCGTTCAGATCATTGACCTTTGAATTTTTTTCGAGTTCTCCGTTACTCGGATTGTAGATAAAAAAACCGTTTTCTGCGCTGCAAAAAATCAGACCGTTGATCTCAAGGATATGACCCACGTTTGAATATGAAAAATAATCGTCCCAGCGGATCGTGCTGTTTTGGGCAAAAACGCCCATCGGCAGCAGGATTGAGAAAACTGCGGCAAAAATTCCCTGTCTGAGTTCTTTTGGTGTATTGATCATCTGTCTGCTTTGTTTTTAAACGGCCTGCATTATTTTTTATTATTGAATGATCAGAAGTTTTGGCGAACCATGTATTTGTCGTAAAATGCCTTGATGTGTCCGACCGCTTCTTCTGCGGTGTCAACCAACCGATAGAGTTCAAAATCTTTTTCTGATATATTTCCGGCCGGAATCAGTGTCTGTTTCATCCAGTCGATCAGTCCCGACCAGTATTTTGTGCCGACCAGAACGATAGGAAATCTGCCGATCTTGTTGGTCTGTATCAGTGTAAGCGCTTCAAAAAGTTCGTCCAAAGTTCCGAGTCCGCCGGGCAGCACAATGAATCCCTGCGCATATTTGACAAACATCACTTTTCTGGCAAAGAAATAATCAAAATTGATGCTGTAATCGTGATCCACATACTGATTGAGCTGATCTTCAAACGGCAGTTTGATGCCGATTCCAACCGATTTTCCGTTTCCTCTTTTTGCGCCTTTGTTGGCAGCTTCCATAATGCCCGGGCCGCCGCCGGTGATGACTCCAAATCCGATTTGTGTCAGACCGTATGAAATTTCTTCGGCAAGTTTGTAATATTCAGAATCGGGTTGTGTACGCGCCGAACCGAAAACCGAGACACAGGGTCCGATTTTGGCCATCATTTCGTATCCGTGAACAAATTCGGACATGATTTTGAACAGCGCCCATGAATCATTTGATTTAACTTCATTCCAAGTTTTGAGTGAAAATTTCTCTCTGATCTTGTCTTTCTCCTCCTTTTCAGTCATTTTTTAATTGTTTAATCAAAACCAAATTTACTGCGAATCTAATGAAATTAATTCCCTGTATCTGCCGATTGCGAGATTGGGCATGATAATTTTAACAAAATCAGGGTTTTTCGCAAGTTTTGTCATCCGTTCGCTGATGGTTTTTGAATCTTTGATCTGGTTGTGAAATTCAAAATATCCGTATCCTTTGCAGACGCCGTTGTCGATCCAGACAAATGATTTTTCGTTTAACGTTCTGCCGTTTCCGATCATCAGGAAATTTCTTTTTTTCAGATTAATTTTTTCAAGAAACTGACTGACTCTCAGGTTGTAACTTTCGGGTAATTCTTCACCTTCGCAGGCGCCCAGACATTCGCCGACCTCACGGCTGAAACAGGGTTTGCCCGGCGGTGACAATCGGTTGAGCACCGGACAGAGTTTGAATTCTGTTGTAATATGCGACAGCACATCTCGGACGGTTCTAGAATTTTGAAATTCGATCAGCGGATTTTTGCATCCTCTTTCATTTTTACGGATCATCAGCACATCATAACCCGAGCGGTTTTCTTTGCAAATCGAATGTGTAAACCCGATATCGGACGGATTGAATTTTGGTTTCAGCTTTTTGATTTCGTTCAATTCTTTGATTTTTGAAATCATTTCGTTTCCGGTAATTTCATATTGAATGCTGTCAAAACTGTGTTTGATTTTTCGGCTGAGATCAGATTTTCCGTTCAGCACTCTTCTTGCGGTTTGTGCAATATTTTCTGCTGCCGAAAGATAGACGACTCTTTTCTTTGAATCAAAAATATAAAACAGTCCGGCGGAATTGGGCAGACCTTTGTACCCGAATTCAGCAAAAGATTTTTGGCTGTTGAATCCAATTCCGGTTTTTGAAATATTTTTTTCGGCATCTTTTTCGAGCAAAAGTTTGAACAATTCGATGGTCGCCCTGGCATCACCCGAGGCACGATGTCTGTCGGTGGTCGGAATTCCGAGTTCCTTACACAACTTCCCCAAAGAATGTGAAGCTGTATCCGGAAAATATTTTTCACTCAAAATCACAGTATCAATGGTTTCGCGCTGATAGATATAACCGAGTTTTCTGAATTCCTGTCTGAGCATCCGATAGTCAAAATCCACATTGTGGCCGACCAGTATTGTGTCTTTTGTAATTTCAATCACCCGTTTTGCAATCTCATGAAATCCGGGTGCGGTTCTGACCATTTTTGGTGTAATCTGAGTCAGTTTCTGCACATAAGCATCGATTTGTCTTTCTGGTTTTACAAGTGAAATCAGCTGATCCGTAACTTTCTGCCCGTCAAATCGATAGACCGCAATCTCTATGATCTCCTCTTCGCCCATCTGGCCGCCGGTAGCCTCTATATCCAATACTGCGTACATCTATCTTCTCTTTGTGATTTTGCCGAAAAGTCCTCTGATAATTTAATTTCCTATGGTTCTGATAAAGCTCTTTGTGGTGGAATCGGTGATGATGGTTTCAAAAACCGATTTTTCCTTTTTGGGCCTTCCCTCCGGTTTTTTGGGCTGAGCCGGCTGAGGATTTTCTTCTGTTTTTAGTCTTTGAGTCAGCATTTCATAAGCAGATTCTCTGTCGATTTCCTGACTGTATTTGTCAACAAGCTCAGATTTCCCGATGATGGTTTCAATTTCGGTTTCTGACAAAACATCCATCCGTGAAAGCGGTGCTCTCATATAAGTATAAGCAAGCGGAGTCGGAATTCCTTTTTCGTTCAACGCCGTTACAAAAGCCTCGCCGATACCGAGTTGGGTGATAACTTCATCTGCTTTGAAATAGGAAGTGATCGGATAATTCTCAACCGCTTTCTGAATCTGTTTTCTGTCTTTTGCGGTAAATCCTCTTAACGCATGCTGTATTTTTAATCCCAACTGTCCGAGTACGCCGTCGGGAACATCGCCCGGAACCTGGGTACAAAAAAACAGCCCGACACCTTTTGACCGAATCAGTTTCACCATCGTCTCCATCTGGTCGAGCAATGTCTTGCTTGCTTCTTTAAAAATCAAATGCGCCTCATCAATAAAAATCACAAGTTTGGGTTTGTCAGGATCGCCTGTCTCCGGAAAGCTCTCATAAATCTCTGCCAGCAGACTCATCATAAAAGTTGAAAAAAGTGAAGGTCTGTTTTGAATATCTGTCAGTCGGATGATGCTGACAACTCCCTTTTCGTCTTTGGTTTTGAGCAGATCATTGACATCAAACGAGGGTTCGCCAAAAAACCGATCGGCTCCCTGCTGTTCGAGTGTTACGATTTTTCTGAGTATGGTACCCAATGATGCTTTTGAAATGCTCCCATAAGTAGAAGCCAATTCCTGTTTTCCTCTGTCGTCATCGCTCAAATATCTGAGCACTTCTCTGATGTCCTTCAGATCGAGCAGCGGATAGCCCTTGTCGTCACAATATTTGAATACGATTGAAATAATTCCGGTTTGTGTATCGTTCAGCTCCAGTATCTTACTGAAAAGTATCGGTCCGAATTCGGTTACCGTGGCTCTCAGTCTTGCGCCGGGTTCATGGCTCAATGAAAGAAATTCGACCGGGGCGCCCATGGGTGTATAATCTATTCCCAAAAGCTGCTGTCGCTCTATGATTGCTTTGTTTTCTTCGCCGGGCGCAGCAATTCCGCTTAAATCTCCCTTGATATCCATCAGAAGTGTAGGAACACCTTTCAGTGAAAGCTGTTCGGCAAGGATTTGAAGCGATTTGGTTTTTCCGGTTCCGGTTGCGCCCGCAATCAGTCCGTGACGGTTCATTGTTTTCAGAGCAACCGAAATTTCGGCCTCCGATAAAACTTCGCCGTCCAATTTGGCTTTTCCCAAAACGATTTTTTCACCTTTGTACTGATAGCCGGATAGTATATCCTGTATGAAGGTTTCTTTTATTGACATAGGTTTGTTAGTGAGACTTCAAATATACAATTTTCAGTCAATCAAAATAAATTTTGATAAAGTGATGTCGGGGGTGGGAGTTTGAGGTTCTTGGATTATTTATCTTAGTCAGTTTATTTTTCATCCTTTTTCTTTCGGATCTGTTTTACTTTTTTATCCGGCAGATAATTTTGATTCGATACTACCTTCTGGCCTGTCTTGCTTTCCAGTTCTTTTCTTGCATTTCCGGCAACTGCTCCTCCCTGTTTTGCAGCTTTTTTATTTTCCTGAAAGCCTTTTGGGTTTTGTGTTTTCACAATTGCAGTGGTGGAAGCTTCGCCCAGCATTGAAAAAATCAGTTCAAGGTCGTTCATGTGGTCACGCAGATTTTGACTTTTTAGACCTTTCACCTTTTTGTATTCTGATGGTGTGAGTCCAAAAGTTGCTTTAGAAATCTCTGCTGTCAAAATTGCATATTCTACCTGCTCTTTTACTCCATGACTTTTCCATTCGTCTGTTAATTCTTCCCGAATGGCAATACTCCGCATCCGTTTCTCAATCCAGTCGTCTGAGTAACCTTTGAGTTTATACAATTCTCTTGCTCTTTGCGAAGCCAGTTCAGGATTTTCAATTTCGTCTAATCTGTCAGAACCCACCTGTGCCAGCCAAAGCTTGAACGGTTCGGCTTTGGGTGATGGAATGGATTGAATGATGCGAAGAAGGCCTTTAGCGTCAGATGCCTGTATTTTACGTTTTTTACCGTCAGCCGCAATCATTTCAACCGGGGTACAAATTGTACCCCAGTTGCTTTTTAACTGTTCATCACGACTTAGCATTCTTTTTACATACTGCTTTACATCAGAACTTTCCGTTAAGATTTCGACCACATCCTGTACTGAAAAATACCATTTCTCTTCTGTTTCATTCCAAACAGATCGGATTTGCCTGCTTTCAAATAATTTGATGTTGCTCATGTTACGAATTTACCAAAAAAGAAACAAACCGAGATCGATATTCTTTTGCTTTAAGGTCTTTATTGCCCGACTATAAAAGTTTCATCTGAAATTTAATGATATTATTCTGAAATAAATCGAGTAATCAGTTGAATTTCAAATTGTAAGAATCAGATCAGCTAAGGCAGCTTAAACTCAGCAACCACCGGATAGTGATCAGAGATTTTTTCGTCGGTCAGCACACGATAACTGACCGGAAGAATTTCTTCGGTGTGAAAAACATAATCCAGTCTGAGCGGATATTTGAAATCATGAAATGAAGTGCCCGCCGAACGGCCGACCTCGGGATAGGCATCCTTGAGCCAAAAATTCAATTGCTGGTATTCATAAGAGTTTGGAACTGAATTCAGATCACCCGCCAGAATCACCGGATAAGGACTGTTCTGAATATACGGCAACAGTTCCTGAATCTGCATTTGGTGTCTGAGAAATCCACGGGTCAGTTTGTTTTTCAGAATCTTTGAATTTGTCTTTGCATCCTCGGTGCTGCTCACACCTTCTTTGATCAGTTCTTTGTCGATTTTCATCGGTTCCAGATACACATTGATGATTCGGATGGTGTCTTTTCCGGTATCGATATCAGCATAACTCGAATAAGCTGAATTTCCTTCCACATCCGGGAAGATCGGGCGGAATTCAATGATCGGATATCGGCTGAAAATCTGATTCAAAGTGTTTTTTTCGTAATAATAATCCGCAAAAACACTGTCTTTTAATTTCTTGAAATTCTTATTCGAATACCAGACTTCCTGAAGCAAAACCACATCTGCATTTTCCTTTTTGAAAAATTCATCAAAGCCGTCCTGCTTCATATAATGCGCATTGAAAGTGATCAGTTTGAAATCGGGAGTTGCCTCAACTTTTTTCCCAAAAAACTGATAGGATTTGACAAGCGGCGGAAACAAACCGATTGAAAGAATCAGAAACAGTATGCCGAACAGTCTTTTTCTGAAAAACAGAATCAGGATCAGAAACAGATTGAACAATACGATGATCGGATAGAAAATCGGGATAAATCCAAAATACGGAAAAGTAGAAGGTGCAATATAAGGCGCCAGATAAATGCTGTAAGACAATACCAGCACCAGCAGATGAGAGACAAACAAAACAGAATCAAACCCTTTGACCTTTAATCCGTTAACCATTTCTTCCCGCATTGAAAAGTATATCTTTTTCCTCTTTTGTCAGGCTTTCGTAACCCGAACGTGAAATCTTGTCCAATATCTTGTCGATTTCTTTTTGTTTTTTAATTTTCTCGCCGTTGAATTCATAATCATCTCTCGGCGGAGTTTTGTAACTGGTTTTGGGTCTGCTTATTTTTGGTTTTGATTTGAATGAACGGATCAGTTTTCCCAGAAAATCATTTCCTTTTTCAAACTGTCTCATATAAAGATAACCGAATATTGCACCGCCCAAATGAGAAACGTGACCGCCTGCATTGTTTCCGCTGTATATCGAAAACAGATCATAAGCAATCAGACCGTAAGCGATATAATCGAGCGGAATATTGAAATTGAGCAGGAACAGCTGAACTTTGGTTTTGGGTACATAGGCGACCAATGCAAAAAATATTGAATAAACCGCTGCAGATGCACCGATCAGCAGTCCGCCGTAATGTGCAAGACCCGAAAAAATCAGAAATGCAGCCGCGCCCGCAATCGAACCAAAAATAAAAAATGTCAGAAAATCAGCCGGTCTGAAATATCTGAGAAACATCTGGCCGATAAAATAGACCATCAGCATATTCAAAACCAAATGAAGTATGCCGCCGTGAAAAAACATATAGCTGAGTACACCCCAGGGCTGTTTGAGAAAACCGTCAAGACCCGAAATTACACCAAAAAAATCTTCAAACTGTCTGACTGAATTTCTGAAGAAAATTAAATTCATCAGCACATTCAGCAGAAAAACACCGGTACATATAAATATGATCCGAACGGTGACATCTCCGTTTTTATAATTGGTTTTCAGTTTCTGAATCAGTTCGTTCATCTTACTGTTCTCTGTATTGTCGGATTAATTTTTTCTTCCAGCCCCAAACCAGTATAAATCCGATGATCGCACCGCCGATATGAGCAAAGTGTGCAATCGGATTCCATGCAAAATTTTCAAGGCCCAAAAAGAATTCGATGGCGATCATCACCGGAATAAAATATTTTGCTTTGACCGGAACCGGCAGGAATAGCAATGCGAGTTTTGCATCCGGATACAATACGCCGAAAGCAACCAGCACACCGTAAATCGCACCCGAAGCACCGACCATCGGTGTTACGAAATACTGTGCAAGCTCTTTGGCTGCTGGCATATTTGGAATCATAAAACTGCTTTTCCCCGAGCTGACATCCAGATTTCCAAGAAAGCTGTTCGGATCAACACCGGCAGTTGTCAATATTGATTTCAGATGTTCGATCTGTATGAAATTCACAAAATTAAAAAGCGCAAAAGCACCCAGTCCGGCTGCAAAATACAGTATGATGAATTTTTTTGCACCCAGTGCATGCTCGACGGTCGAGCCAAACATCCAGAGCGCAAACATATTGAATCCGATATGGGTCAGATTGGCGTGCATAAACATATGTGTGATGATCTGCCACGGATGGAAATTCACCGATTCGGGATAATAGGCGGCCAGCGGCGTCGCCAGATCAATCCCTCTTTGGGCAAAAACATAAGTTGCCAGATATAGCAGAACGTTGATGATCAGCAGGTTCTTGGTAATCGGCGGAATGGGTTGATTGAACATCTGTTAATTTAATTTTTTTGAAATTTCTGATTCGTCAAACTGAACGAAAACCTTTTTACCGTAGGGTGTAAAATTGGGTTCATCCAGTTTTAACAATTGCTGTGCCAAATGCTCAGCCTGTTTGGGCAGCATTGGTTCTCCTTTTTTGACAGCCGTATTTTTTGAAATGATCTTAAGGATTTCGGTCTGAAAATCAATTTTGTCATGCAGCTGCATTTCTTCCAGAAAATCTGAAAAAATGGCAGGAACATCATCGGGTTTTGTGTTGACCGGAAGCGCATTGATCCTGAAACTCCGGTTGTTAAATTCAACATCAAAACCAAAATCAAACAGTTCAGATTCAAAATTTTTCAATGACATGATTTCATCCGGATTTGACTCGATTTCGATCGGAAAAAGCAGTCGCTGGCTCAGTATATTTTTGTCTGCAGAATTTTTCAGTTCTTTATAAATCACCAGCTGATGTGCCCGATTCTGATCGATAATCAGCAGACGACCAGCATGTTTTGTAATCAGATAACTGTTCATCCACTGAATCACGGTCTGTTCGCCAAACTCAAATTCCTCCTTGCTCAAAAGCATTTCGGGGCTTTGATTTTCTATGATAAATTCAGCCGCCGCCTGATAACTTTCATTGAGATGTTTGATGTCAGCAGGTCCACTGTCGGTTCGAAACGGATTGTAATTTCTGTCCACATTGAACTGCGGCGCTTTGACACTTTCGTTTTTTTGTTTTGACGGAATAAAAGCCCAGTCGGGATTCTGATCAAAATCAAGCGAAGGCGTCACGCTGAACTGTCCGAGCGAATGTTTGACCGCCGCTCTCAGTATCGCATAAATGCTGTATTCGTCTTCAAATTTGATCTCGGTTTTTGTCGGATGGATATTGATATCGATTTTTGAAGGATCAATTTCAAGATACAGAAAATAAGAAGGCACATACTGCGGCTGAAGCAGATTTTCAAAAGCATCCATCACCGCTTTGTGCAGATAATTGCTTCTGATAAAACGGTGATTGACAAAGAAATACTGTTCGCCTCTTTGTTTTTTTGCAGTTTCGGGTTTTCCGATATAGCCCGAAATTTTGACCACTTCGGTTTCTTCTGTGATCGGTACCAGATTCGATTCGATCTTACGGCCGAAAATCTGAACAATCCTTTGTTTCAGATTGCTGTCCTTGAGTACATAAACTTCCGAATCATTGTGAAACAGTCTGAAATTGATATGTTCGTGTGCCAGTGCAACCCTCAGAAATTCATCCTGTATGTGTTTGATTTCCACCTGATTTGATTTCAGAAAATTTCTTCTGGCGGGAACATTGTAAAACAGATTTTTGACCGAAATCGAAGTTCCGACAGCAGAAGCAGCCGGCAGCTGATCTCTGACGGTTCCGCCTTCGATAATCAGCTTGGTCCCCAGATCTTCGTCTTCCATCCGGGTCACCGCTTCAATCTGTGCAACTGCGGCAATCGACGGAAGCGCTTCGCCTCTGAAACCTTTGGTGGTGATATTAAAAATATCTTCTGTGGTTCTGATTTTTGAAGTTGCATGTCTTTCAAACGCCATCCTCAGATCGGTTACACTCATCCCGCTGCCGTTGTCAACCACCCGAATCAGCGTACGGCCTGCATCTTTTACAATCAGATCTATATCGGTTGCTCCTGCGTCTATCGAATTCTCAATCAGTTCCTTAACCACCGAAGCAGGTCGCTGAACGACCTCGCCGGCAGCAATCTGATTGGCCACATGATCGGGCAAAAGCTGTATAATGTCGGTTGTGGAAATCATAATCAGCAAAGTTACGAATCCAAATCCGAAATTTGAAACCGTCCTGATTTATCTTTTCTACAATTTGTGGAAAACTCAGACTTTCTGAAATTAAATATTTACGCCGAACAGATAACCGACTCCGGCCGAAACCGCCATTGCGATTGTACCCCAAATCGCAATTCTTGCCACCGCTTTTCCGACGCCTGCACCACCTGCTTTTGCGGACAATGCGCCCAGCAGACAGAGTGAAAGTATTGCAATCGCATACAGCCAGTATTCCATTCCGTCGATCGGAAAAAACAGAGTGACCAGAAACGGAAGGATTCCGCCGGCAAGAAATGCAATTGCAGAGCTCAATGCAGCCTGTATCGGATTGGCACGGCTGGTTTCGGTGATGCCGAGTTCATCCCTGACATGAGCAGCCAAAGCGTCTTTTTCGGTCAGCTCGATTGCCACCTGTTTTGCAGTTTCTTCTTTCAGTCCTCTTTCGACGTAGATTTGGGTAAGCATCTGAAGTTCAAGCTCTGGCATTGTTCTCAGTTCTTCAGCTTCTCTTTCGATGTCCGCCTGTTCAATATCAGTCTGTGAACTCACCGATACATATTCGCCCGACGACATAGACAGCGTTCCCGCAACCAAACCCGCAAGTGTCGCCAGTATGATGGTTTCTCTTTCTGCATTTGCAGAAACTACGCCCACAGCGATACTCGCTACCGAAAGTATGCCGTCGTTGGCACCCAAAACTGCCGCCCTCAGCCAGTTGCTGCGGCCTATATAATGAGAGTCGATGTAATTTTCAAGCTTTGTTTGGGACTTCATGATTCAAATTTGAAATTGAGTTAAAATTAAACCAATCAGACCAATTCTGGTTCATAAAATTGAATTGAAAATGATTTTTTTAATTGAAATAAATAAGAATAAATTTTAAAGAAAAATCTCAGTCAAAAATTTCATTCAGCAGTTTTGCCAGTCTCAAACCTGCCTTTAACAACTGACGCTCAAGCAGTTCAACGTGCTCATAATCATATCTGTATTTGAGTTCGTCGCCGTCTTTGACACCCGAATAAATCTTTGCAGACTCCTGATAGGAATCAAAAAGCCAGTCTTCAAGATTTCCGTCGGTCAGATTTCGATTGAAATCCGAATCATGAAAATCAAGTACTGCAGCATATTCGGTATAACTGTATTTTTGAAAATCCACCAGTTCATCATCCCAAAGCGAATGCAGATTGGTTGGCTGTCCAAACCATTTGACTTTGATTTTGTTTCCGCCCATATCCTTTTCTCTTCCCAGATGCAGCGGCTGGTGTGCATCTCCGATCAGATGAACCAGAAAATATAGCGCAACAATCTGTTCGTCATTTGAATATCCTTCTCTGTTTTTTAACTGATCGATCACCGTCAAAGTTCTTTTGTATAGATTTCTGTCGGTTGACTGATTCAGGAAATCATCAAATTGATTTCGGTTGAGATTTTCGGGAAAATCCAGATAATGCCACGAAGAAGTGTTTTTGTAGGATTCGAGATCTGATTTGATAAAATCAGGGTAATTTGCCCAATAAGCGAGCGGCTGATTCCCGATGATTTCAGCGATTTGCTTTTTTGAATTTTCGGTCAGATGACGATATGCGATTTCTGCCACTATCCGGTGTCCTGTTTTTCCCCAGCCGAACGCAAAATTAAAATTCAGCAGAAAAAACAGCATCAAAATCAGTTTTGACAGAATTTTCATTTTTCAGAAATTATAAACCCAATATTTTGTTCAAAATCATTTTTGTAATCAGATAAGTCGGTTTGACACCGCTCAGCCCCAAACCGCCCGATGCAAGCGTACCGCCGGTTTCCAGCGGATTGTCAGATGCATAATAAGCATACATCACTTTGACTTCGGGCGAGATATAATGTCTGATTTTTGACGCGATTTGTATTGCTTTCTGATAATGTCCGCCCTCCATTTCCAGACCGATCGCCTTCCATGACGAATCTCTGAAATATTCAAGCACATCCTTATTTTGAAGTGAAGTTCCAAGCACCGTAATCATCGGACCTTCAAAAACACCCAATCGGTTTCCGGTGAAATCTTCGGGTTTCAGTTCATTTTCAAATACATAATTGTCGGTCGGTCCTTCTATGATGTGTGCATTCGGAATCATGATGTCTCCTTTTTTTCCGACCAGAATTCCCGCCTTGCCCATGATTGAAATCGATTTCACATTCATCAGCGTACTGAATCTTTTGGTTTCATAAGGTTTCAGCAGTTCGTCCATCACCTCAAAAGCCTGTTCGCCAAATGCATAATCCATTACAACGATCACATCTTCCGGCTTTGTTTTCAGTTTTGAAAATGCTGTATTTTTCAGATTCACTTTTTTCAGATCGATGATCTGCACATCAATATTTGCACCCGAATGATCCTGCAGAAAAATCATTCCTTTTTTCTTTGAATAGGCCGAAACCGTTTCTCTCAATCCTTTGCTTTTATCGGCCGAAAGTTCTTTGTAAACATCCATTTCCTTTGCGACATCAAATCCTTTTTTCAAAGCATCAAACGAATAGAGCATATTCATCACCGAATGCATATTTGCACTGACGATATGCAGCGGACGGTCGATCAGATCATTTTCGTACAATGTCTTTTTGATATTGTTTGCCCAATCTTCACCGATGATGTGGTGACCGATTCTTTCTCTCAAAATCGGCGAAAAAGTAATTTCTCTTTTTTTGATTCCTTTCAGATCTTCAAACGAAGTCCGGCCCATCCAGTATATGATTCTGAAAAATTGATCTTTGTCTTCTTTGGTGCTGAAATATTTGTAAGCGTTTTCGGTTTCTTTATAAGTCCTGCCGAGAATTGCCGAAAGATTCATCAGTGCAACACTTCTGTCTTTTGTATTCAGACTGACCATATTCAGCGCAACTTCCTCAATTCTTTTCCAGTAACGACTGCTCTTTTGTGACTGTCCTTCATAAGCCTTCGCCCTGATTTTGTCGGCTTCGTTGTACAGAAAGGTCAGATGGGTAAGCATATCGTAAATCTCAGATCTTCCGCGCGTTACCTCAATATTCATCTGGTCTTCATCCACCCGATAACAGGTTCTTCTTCTCTTTTTTGGAATGATCGGTTTGAATTTGGTGAAATCGACTCCTTCATTTGAAGTAAACTGTATAAAGGGTGTTTCTGTAATTCCGTCCGGCAGTCTGTCCAAAACATAAAAAAGTCCGTCCAGTTCTACTTTTTCGGGATCAGCAAGCGATCCGTAAATTTCGGGATTGAGCTGTAAAAGCAGTCCCTGAATGATTTTTCCGGTCTGACCCGAAGGTTTGTAACTGCTTCGGTTCGACATATGACGCATACTGATATACAGCCGGTCGATTTCAGAAGTTGATTCTCTTGCTTTTGATATATTTCTGGGCATAAATTTTTCAGTTTATTTTTTGTTTAATTTTTTGTATTCGATTTCTGCCGCCATCAGATCGTCATACCATTCCTGACCAAATTTTCTGATCAGTGCATCTTTTACAAAATGGGCAACATTCACACCCAGCTCTTTTCCGAGCACACAGGCGTCAGAACAAATGCTCCAGGAATGATAATTGACCGCAGTAAATTTTTCATATTCCTTCAGTCGGACCGGATAAAGATGGCATGAAATCGGTTTTTTAAAATCGGTGGCTCCGTTTTCCCATGCTTTTTCGATTCCGCATTTTGCAATTCCGTTTTTGTCAAAAATCACATAAGTGCATTCTTTTCCTTTGACCAGCGGAGTGGTCCAGTCGCCGTCCAAATCTCTGACATAACGACCCTGCTGTTCGATCGCTTCGATTCCTTCGGGTCTGAGAAAAGGTTTGATATCTTCATAAATATCGTCGAGTATTGCCAGTTCATCCTCATCGAGCGGCGCACCCGATTCGCCTTCCACACAGCAGATTCCCTTGCATTTGGTCAGATTGCAGACAAATTCTTCCGAGAAAATTTCATCCGAAATCAAAGTATCACCGATTTGAAACATTTTGTTTTATTTTTTGCCAAACAAAATTACATAAAATAATTTCATCGGCTGTTTCATTGCCATCCATTCATCAATACGTCCAAAATAAATCAGGCTTTCATCTTTGATTTGATTAATTTTGCTGTCTGATGAAATCGCTTTTAAAAAACATTGATTATCCAAAAGATTTGCGAAAATTAAACAAGGAAGAACTTCCTGTTCTTTCGCATGAAATCAGGGAATTTATACTCGAAACTTTGTCCGTAAAACCGGGTCATCTCGGCGCCGGATTGGGTGTGGTTGAACTGACGGTTGCGCTTCATTATCATTACCATACGCCCGAAGATCTGCTGATTTGGGATGTGGGTCATCAGTGTTATCCGCACAAGATACTCACCGGAAGAAAAAATCAGTTTGACACGCTCAGACAGCTGAACGGGATTTCTGGTTTTCCGGTTCGTTCAGAAAGCGAATATGATGTTTTTGGAACGGGTCATTCATCAACTTCAATTTCGGCAATCACCGGAATGGCGGTTGCAGACCGGCTGAATTCGAAGACCAACCGGCATATTGCAGTGATCGGCGATGCATCGATTACTTCGGGTATGGCGATGGAAGCTTTGAATCATTTGGGCAGTACAGATTTGGATGTGCTGATTATTTTAAATGACAATTCGATCGGAATAGATCCATCTGTTGGTGCGATGAAAGAACATTTTTTTCAGCTGGTCAACGGTCAGAAACATTCGATTTTTGAGGATTTTGGAATTTATTACAAAGGAGTGATTGACGGTCATGATTTTGATTCGCTTTTTGCTGCTTTTGATGAAATGGATCAAATCAAAAAACCAAAATTACTGCATATAAAAACGGTCAAGGGAAAAGGTTATCCGACCGCAGAAGCTGATCAGGTACGCTGGCATTCGCCCGGAATTTTTAACAAAGAAACCGGTGAAATTACATCAAAACCAAATCCTGAAATCAGTTATCAGCAGGTGTTTGGAAATACGATGAATCGATTGATGTCAGAAAATCAAAAGATTGTTGCGGTAACGCCCGCCATGCTGACCGGAAGTCATCTGACCGAAGTTCATAAAAAATTTCCCGAAAGGGTTTTTGATGTCGGAATTGCAGAACAGCACGCCGTAACTTTTTCGGCAGGACTGTCGGCTCAGCAAATGATTCCTTATTGTACCGTCTATTCGACTTTTCTGCAAAGAGCTTATGATCAGTTAATTCATGATGTGGCTTTGCAGGAGCTGCCGGTCGTTTTTTGTATCGACCGTGCCGGAATTGTCGGAACAGACGGTGCGACCCATCACGGTTATTTTGATATTTCATTTTTGAGAAGCATTCCGAATATGATCGTTTCTGCGCCTATGGATGAAATTGATTTTCAGAATCTTCTCTATACCGCACAATTTTCAGATTCTCCTTTTTCGATTCGTTTTCCAAGAGGAAATACAGCAAAACATCAGCTGCCCGATCAGCCGTTTAAAAAATTGGAAATCGGAAAAGCAGAAGAATTGAAAAAAGGAAAAGGAATTGCGATTTTAAGTTTTGGGAAAATTGGAAACCGGATCAAAAAAATTCTGGATTCCAATGAATTAGCCGAAGAAATCAAACAAAAATTCGGACATTATAAATTTCTGTTCTGCAAACCGATCGACACCGATTTGCTCGACAAAATATTTAATGAAAACGAAACCGTACTGACATTTGAAGACGGCGTTTTGAACGGCGGATTTGGTGATTCGGTTCTTGAATATGCTTCACAAAGCGGTTTTACAGGAAAAATCATCAGAAACGGTTATCCCGACCGATTTATTCCGCATGCAAGCGTTGACGAGCTTGAAAAGCTGATCGGTCTGGATGAAAAATCAATACTGAATCTGCTGACTTCTCTCTGATTATTTTTTAATGATTTTTGCTGACTGATAACCAAGATCATAATGAAAAGTCAGAAAATAAATTCCGGGTTTTTGGGGTAATTTGAATTTGTAATTCTTTTCACCGACCGAGCTGATCGTTTCTCTGAGCAGCTGTTCGATCTTTCTGCCCGACTCGTCAAAAAGAGTCACCACCATATGATCTTTCTTTTTGAAATCAATGCTGACATTAACAAAATCACCCTGAACCGGATTTGGAAAAACCTTGATGCCGAGATCTTCTCTTTCGACCGCTGTATAATCATTTGTCGAAAGATGATCTGTGTATTTGTAAACCGAAGTGCCCGAACAAAAAGCAAGATTTGAATTAAAGAACTGAAACCGGTTCAGCGAATAGCCAAAACCTGTGTCGTGCCAGGTCTGACCCGCATCAAAAGTTTCAAGAAAACCGCTGTAATGTCCGCCCATCCAGCCGTGGTCTTCGGTGATAAATCCGACTGCCTGAATATAGGAATCCGGAACTTCTCTCGAAACCCAGCTCTGTCCGCGATCGGTTGATTTGATCAGTTTTCCGTTCAGCGGTTCAAAAGATTGAACCGAACCGAAAATCACATCTGAATTTGTAAACAAAACCTGAAGTTTCCAGACCATTTCGCCCGGAATATTTGAATTGTAAAGTTCTGTCCAGGTCTGACCGCCGTCAGTGGTTTTCAGTACCACTCCGCCGTTTGGATTTGACCCCGCCGCATATCCGTTCATCTCATCTTCAAAAAGAACTTCGACCAGCGCATCTGCCCAGGGCGTCATATCGATAAATTGCCAGGTCTCGCCGCTGTCGGTGGATTTGATGATATAGGCAGGCTGAAAATAAGCGCCGCAGCCGTAGATCGTATGGTCACCCACCGCATCCATTCCGCAGATTGCCTGCACACCCGGAATATTCAATGCTTCCCAGGTGGTACCGCCATCAGTGGTTTTGTAAAAATTCTCGGTCAGCGTACCCAGAAATCCGATGTTTTCATTCAGAAATTCAATATTCCGCTGGTATTCATCGGGGGTTTCAAAAATCAGCGACCAGCTGTCTCCGCCGTCGGTGGTTTTATAGGTTTTGTAACCCCAGCCGTTTGCAGCCCAGCCGAGGTTTTCATTCAAAAAGAATATATCGTCATATCGCGTTCCTTCGTTTGGAATATCGAGTTCTTCCCAGGTTTGGGCCGAAATATTGATTGAAATAAACGGCAGTATGATCAAAAGGAGAAATTGTTTTTTCATTTGTACTGAATCTTTAAGTTGTTCAAAATTAGAAAAAAATAAAACCGCTCATTTTCTTTTTTTGATTTAATTCATGCCATTTTGTGATGATTGACCAAGATTTATGATAGCTATTGCTAATATTTTTTATCGTAATTTTGCATCATTCTAAATAAAAATTATAAAACAATGCCGTTAACACAGGAAAGAATTGACGAAATCGGAGAAGAGCTCGTCGATGTTTTCAAATCGATATACGACCCCGAAATCCCGGTTGATATTTATGAGCTGGGACTGATTTATGACGCAGTGATCAACGAAGACGGAAAGGTAACCGTAACCATGACGCTGACTACGCCGAACTGTCCGGTGGCAGAGAGTCTGCCGCTTGAGGTGAAGGAAAATGTGGCAAGCGTGAAGGATGTATCGGAAGCAGAAGTGATACTGACTTTTGAACCGCCCTGGGACAGAGACATGATGAGCGAGGAAGCAAAATTTGACCTCGGATTTTTATAAAATTATAACATTTAACTACTATGGATTTCAATTTTTTAATGTATTTGATTTATATCGCTCTGGCGGTAATGGTCTTAAGCGGAATTGGTTTTTTCTTTATCGTCAAGCAGCAGACCGCGTTTATAGTCGAACGTTTTGGTAAATTTCAAAGCGTCAGACATGCCGGTTTTCAGCTGAAGGTTCCGTTTGTGGATCGTGTAGCGGGAAAACTTTCACTCAAAGTACAGCAACTGGATGTGGTGGTGGAAACCAAAACCAAGGATGATGTGTTTGTAAAACTGAAAGTTTCTGTTCAGTATGTGGTCATCAAGGATAAAGTTTATGATGCTTTTTACAGACTCGACAATCCGTATGCACAGATTACTTCTTATGTTTTTGACGTGGTTAGGGCGGAGGTTCCGAAACTGAGACTCGACGATGTGTTTGAAAAGAAAGATGATATTGCGATTGCTGTAAAAGGTGAATTGCAGGATGCGATGAACGATTACGGCTATGACATCATCAAAACACTGGTGACTGATATCGATCCGGATGAACAGGTGAAACACGCGATGAACCGAATCAACGCTTCTGAACGTGAAAAAGTTGCAGCACAATATGAAGGTGATGCACAAAGAATTCTGATCGTTGAAAAAGCAAAAGCCGAAGCTGAAAGTAAAAGGCTTCAGGGTCAGGGTATTGCAGATCAGAGAAGAGAGATTGCAAGAGGACTTGAAGATTCTGTAAATGTGCTGAACAAAGTCGGAATCAATTCTCAGGAAGCTTCTGCGCTGATCGTTGTAACCCAGCACTATGACACGCTTCAGGCGATGGGTACGCTAAACAAATCAAATCTGATACTGCTGCCCAATTCACCGCATGCAGCCGGCGATATGCTCAACAATATGGTGACTTCATTTGTCGCTGCGAGCAAAGCGGGTGAAGATTTAAAGAAAGATTCAAAGTGATAATCAAATGAATGCCGGGCCGAAAAGTCCGGCATTTTTTGAAATCAAAACTTTTCTATATTTGCATTGATGAGAATTCTGTCGGTCATAATGTCTGTTATCATTTTGGCATTGAGCTTTGTGCCCTGCGCCGACAGTAATTCTGTGACCCAATCTCAGCAAATCAGTTTTCATCAGGGCAGCGATCATCATCAGCATCATTCCGATTTCTGTTCGCCGCTTTGTGTCTGCAGCTGCTGCGGAACCATAGTGGCTCAGATTGAAGGCGAAGCTGATTTTGAATTCAAAACTTACGAAGTTTATTCTTCTGAAGAAAATCTGCTCAAACCGAGTTTTCCTTCAGATATCTTTTATTCCATCTGGGAACCGCCCAAAATTATTTGATGAAACCCAATTAAATTACAGCTTCTGACCGATGCTGTAAGTTTCTATTTATTCATCAAATAAAATCAAATGTTAAACAAAATCATCTTATTCAGCATAAGGAATAAGTTCATTATAGGTGTATTTACACTTGCGCTTGCCGTTTGGGGTTTTTGGAGTGCGGGCCGTCTGCCGATCGATGCGGTGCCCGACATCACCAACAATCAGGTGCAGATCATCACCAATTCGCCTTCGTTTGCAACCCAGGAAGTCGAACAGTTTATCACCATGCCGATCGAACAGTCGCTTGCCAATCTTCCTGATGTGGAAGAAATGCGGTCGATTTCAAGATTTGGTCTGTCTGTGATTACTGTGGTTTTTGATGAGGATGTCGATATTTATTTTGCAAGACAGCTGGTTTCACAACAATTAAACGAAGCTCAGGAACTGATTCCCGAAGGAAAAGGAAAACCCGAACTTGCGCCTGTGAGCACCGGTTTGGGCGAAGTTTACAAATATGTGCTTCATCCGGCCGAAGGTGCCGAAAATAAATATTCCGCCACCGAACTCAGAACGATTCAGGATTGGATCATTGCGCGTCAGTTGTACGGTACAAAGGGTGTGGTCGAAGTCAACAGTTTTGGCGGAAAACTCAAAGAATATGAAGTTGCAGTCGATCCGAACCGGCTCAGATCGATGGATATTTCAATTTCGGAAGTATTTGATGCACTCTGTGAAAACAATGAAAATACCGGTGGTGCCTATATCGAAAGACAATCAAATCTCTATTTCATCCGTGGTGAAGGAATGGTCAAATCGATTGATGATATCGGAAAGATTTCAATCCGGAACAATCCGAACGGAATTCCGATTTTGATCCGTGATGTGGCTGATGTCAGAATCGGAAGTGCAGTCCGCTACGGTGCACTGACCTGGAACGGAGAACGTGAAGCAGTCGGCGGTATCGTGATGATGCTCAAAGGTGAAAACAGTGCGCAGGTGGTTAAAAACATAAAGGAAAGAATTGCTGTTATTCAAAAATCTTTGCCCAAAGATCTGACCATAGAAGCCTATTCCGATCGTGCTGATTTGGTGAGCCGTGCGATTCAGACGGTTGAAAAAAATCTGATCGAAGGTGCACTGATCGTCATTTTGGTTTTGGTATTGTTTCTTGGAAATTTCAGAGCCGGACTGATTGTCGCTTCGGCCATTCCGCTGTCAATGCTTTTTGCTTTGGGAATGATGAATCTGTTTGGTGTCAGCGCCAATCTGATGAGTCTGGGTGCAATTGATTTCGGTCTGATTGTGGACAGTTCTGTCATCATTGTCGAAGCTGTACTTTTCAGACTGAGTCTTCAGAGCAAAGGAATTCGGCTGACCTCAAAACAAATGGATGAACAGGTTTTCCTGGAATCTTCAAAAATGATGAACGCAGCTGTTTTTGGCGAAATCATCATTTTGATCGTTTATATTCCAATCCTCACACTGACCGGAATCGAAGGAAAAATGTTCAGACCGATGGCTCAAACCGTGTCATTTGCAATTTTGGGCGCACTGATACTTTCAGTCACCTATATTCCGATGATGAGTGCACTGGTGCTGCCAAAAATTTATGCTCACAAAAGAACATTGTCCGAAAAAATGATTGACAAACTGCATCGGATTTATGAGCCTTTATTGGTCAAAGTTTTGAATTTTAAAAAGACGGTTCTGGCGGTTACAATTGCAGTTTTCGGATTGTCGCTTTTTGTGTTTTCAAGACTTGGCGGTGAATTTATTCCACAGCTTCAGGAAGGTGATTTTGCATTTCACTGCATACTGCCGCAGGGTTCTTCACTCAGTCAGAGCATTGAAACTTCGATGCTTGCATCAAGGATTATCAAAACTTTTCCAGAAGTCGAATCTGTGGTCGGTCAAACCGGTTCTGCCGAAATTCCGACTGATCCGATGCCGCCCGAAGCAACCGATCTGATCATCAATCTGAAACCGATCAAAGAATGGAAATCAGGTTTGAGTTATAATGAGCTGGCCGATAAAATGATGGCCGAACTTGAGATTATTCCGGGTGTATTTTTTGAAGCATCACAGCCGATTCAGATGCGTTTCAACGAATTGATGACCGGTGTCCGTCAGGATGTGGCGGTAAAGATTTATGGTGAAAATTTGGATTCGCTTTCAATTGCTGCCAAAAAAATCAATTCGATCATTCAAACTGTCAATGGAATTTCAGAACCGCAGATCGAAAGAATTTCAGGGCTGCCTCAAATTCAAATCGAATACAATCGCGACCGTATGGCGAATTACAATGTGAGCGTCAAAGACATCAACGATGTGGTCACGACTGCATTTGCCGGAAAACCCGCTTCACAGGTTTATGAAGACGAACGAAGATTCGATCTGGTTGTTCGTCTGGATTCTGTTTACAGAACTTCGATTGATGATGTCAGAAATCTGTTTGTTCCGACAAGAAGCGGAATTCAGGTTCCGCTGACCCAATTGGCGGATGTCCGGTACAAAGACGGGCCGGCACAGATCAGCCGTGAAGACGGAAAACGAAATGTGGTCATCGGTTTCAATGTTGAAGATCGTGATGTGAAATCTGTAATTGAAGAAATCAGACAAAAAATTGATTCAAATCAAAAACTGCTGCCCGAAGGTTATTATGTCACTTATGGCGGTCAGTTTCAAAATCTTGAAAAAGCGCTTTCAAGACTGATGCTGGTGGTCCCGATTTCACTGGCCATCATCTTCGTTTTGCTGTTTTTCACCTTCCGTTCTGTCAAACAGGCGGTACTGATTTATTCTGCAATTCCGATGGCTGCAATCGGCGGAATATTTTCGCTTTATTTGAGAGGAATGCCGTTCAGCATTTCGGCGGGAGTCGGTTTTATTGCATTGTTTGGAGTAGCGGTTTTGAACGGAATCGTACTGATGGGCACTTTCAATCAATTAAAAAAAGAAGGAATTGTCGATTTGAGACAAAGAGTCATCAAAGCAACTTATATCAGGATGCGGCCGGTGCTGATGACCGCTTCGGTTGCTTCACTCGGATTTCTGCCGATGGCGATTAGTACAAGCGCAGGTGCGGAAGTGCAGAGACCGTTGGCAACGGTGGTCATCGGCGGACTGATCACAGCCACTTTTCTGACATTGTTTGTGGTTCCGCTTTTATATGAATTGACTTATTCATCAAAAAAAGAAAAGAAATGAAAAATCTGATAAAAATAATTTTCGTCTGTTTGATTTCAGGATTTATCAATGCACAGCAAAGGATTTCTGTTGATGAACTGATTGAAATTGCAGTCAGTGAGAATTTTCAAAATTCAATTAACGAGGCAAGAATCAAAAAGGCAGAATTAGACAGAAAAGGAGCAGTCGAATTTCAAAAAACAGGATTGTTTGTTGAAAATGAAGATTTCAGCCCGATCGAACCAAACGGTGTCTGGAAGGTCGGTTTGGAACAGGAAATTCCGTGGCCGGGATTGAACAAAGCCAGAAAAAATTATATGGATCAGCTGATTTCGGTTCA
>JACFND010000001.1:155625-173391 GCA_019455045.1 Flavobacteriia bacterium | reverse complement strand
AATATAAATCCCGATGATGATTTTTCAACTTACACACTTTATGGGATAGTGTCAATGAAACTTAAAATAAATGTAAATCTGATTTTCATAAAAGATTATTCTAAACTTTTTGGTTTTGAGAGCTATCATTTAATTGTATCTACCATAACAATCCCATCCGTTCTGATTAATATTTTCAACTTGTTATAACTCTCAATTATACTGTCCTCTATTTCGGCATTTGAGTCTTTCATCATTTTATAATAACCTGATTTATCTTCTCGAATGATGGTTGAATCATTGATAAATTCACCTTCAGAATTAGAAAAATAACCACCGTCTCCGCTTATAGTGGATATGACAATTTCAGAAATAAATTGGTTATCCTTGGTGTAATTCTCTAATACAAAAGATTTCTCTTTTCCTTCATTAAAATAAAAATAAACAACTGAATTAATTTTAGAAGTATCTATAATGTTATAATAATAGTGTTTTGCTTCATTATATTTTTTTTGGTTTATGCTCACTGGATCATCTTTATCAATTTCCTTTAATTGTGATATATCAATACCTTCTAATTTTTTTATAGAATACTCTCCTTTTCCGATTTCTTTGTAATAATAGTCCTCAAAATCTACAGTTGGCTCTGTGGAATAATTCTTATTACAGGAGCAAAGAGAAATTAATAATATAAAAAGTGATTTTTTCATTAACCTTTTAAAGTATTTGATTAGTCATATTTAAAATGTAGTTCTCAGAAAATGTTCATTCAATAAAGTTAATCTATTATTATATTAATTAAGAACCTGTCTGACGAATTTAAACATCAGTGAGTCACTAAAACTAAAAAGACAGAATTCAATTATTGGGTTTACGCCTGAATTCCTTCGAGATTTCTAACAAAAACCCATTTTCCATTTTCATCTTTATTAAATAATAACAAATTTTCCTCACCACATTCCATACCGCAATAATCAACAGTCCTGACGATTAAAACAGTTTTTTCTTTGTTTATAACAGGATGCTCAATAATTAGAAAGCAATTTTGATTTTTCATAAAATCATTCCATTTATCACTGTTATTAAAGAAATCATCTTCAGTTAAATCTTCCGGGAAATCTATCAATTCATAATTTTGAATATCTGTCTGCCGGTAGCTGTAACTTCTCTCCTTTTCAAATTTTTCTTTTAAACTGTCAAATTCATCAGCCGAAAAGAAAGGGCTGATTTTTGAAAATAAACGATCAGGATCATCAATATAAAATCGGTTGATATGGGAAACAAGATATTTGCACGCAGGGTCATTTGAATAAATTTCCTTTTTCAGCGAATGATTTATAAAGTCAAGACCTGTTGAATCGGTATAGAAAAATGAATTTGAGTTCACGGCCGAATTCAAGACATCAGAATTTGTATTTTGATGCTTTTTGCAGCTTAAAATCAAAAGCAGTATTAGTATCCAGGATAATTTATTCATTTTTCACAATTTAGACGAACGGCCGTTCGTCTCTACAAAAATTCATTCCCAATTCAGAAACAGCCGCAAAAGTTTGTATATCCAAAAATATTAAAACAATTTTACAGTCACTTCAAAAAGTTTATGTTCAACCGCAGTTTTCTTATTGCCCTGCCGATACTGATTTCAGGACTCTGCCTCGGACAGCAGGGCGACAGCCTGACGATCAGTGTCAGACTGGACACGGTTGCGAACAAACTGCAGGTGGCACAAAAATTCAAACTGGTCAATCATTCGCCAAAAACACTGACCCATATTTATCTCAATGCATGGGTGAATGCCTACACCGGTCGGCTGACCGAACTCAACCGAATCAAACTCGAAGCAAGAAAAGGTTCATTGTATTTTTCGGACCGATCGCAAAGAGGAGCCATCGAAAATCCGTTTTTTCAGGATTCAAAAAATCAGACACTGAAATTTAATTTTGAACAGAGAGAATTTATTCGGATCGAACTCGAAAAACCCTGGAAAAAAGGAGATACGATTTCTTTTGAAGCATTTTATCAGATCAAAATTCCGTTTGACGAAGTCACAAAATACGGCAGAAGCAGCGACGGCGATTATCTGCTGAAATATTTCTTTTTACAGCCTGCGATAACCGATGAAAACGGGAATTGGGTGCTGCAGCATTACAAAGATTTTGAAGAACCGATCGGCTATCCGACCGATTATCGGATCAATTTTGAATATCCCGAAAATTACAGCATCTATTCTGATCTCGACGGTTCAGGCAACAACTGGTCGGGCAGCAATTCTGATTTTTACAGATTTTATCTGACCAAAAATCCGGAAAAGGCACACAGTTTTTTTGACCGTCAGTCGGGTTTGAAGATTGACTTCGGCTATCAGATCGATCAGGAAGATGCAGCGATTATTGATTCGCTGATTCCTTCACAAATCGGGTTTTTGGAAGAACATCTCGGAAAACTTCCGACCGATAAATTATTTGTTTCATCCAAAACCAAAAAGGAACAGAATTTTTTTGGCGTGGATGATATCGATATTTGGATCGGAACGCTCAAACCGTTTACACCGGCCGAAAGAAATGCGCTCAAACTCTTTCAGCAGCTGAGTTACGAATACACCGACCGGCTTTTTATCACCGACCGGACAAAAGACCACTGGCTGAAAAACGGACTTCAGTATTATCTGATGATGAAATATACCGACCGTTATTTTCCAAATCTCAAGATCATCGGTCATCTGTCAGATAATTTCAGACTGCTCGGCATGCGGCCCTTCAATTTTTTTGACGGTGCAAAACTGAAAATGAACGACCGCTACAAAATGCTGTTTCTGTACATTGCGATCCAGTCGTTTGACCAGCCGATCAACACTCCATTTGACCGGCTCAGCAATCTGAACCAAATCGTGGTCAGCGGTTTCAAAACCGGTTTCACCTTTTATTATATCGATAAATTTTTGGGCAACGGTGATTTCTTTACCATGGTGAAGGACTTTAGTCTGAAATATCGGGGTCATCAGGTCAGCCAGCTCGATTTCAGAAATTATCTGATCGAACATTCCGATCAGGATCTGTCGTGGTTTTTTGATGATTATATCGACAAAAAAGACAGAATCAATTTCAAACTTTTGAGTGCGGAAGAATCAGACGGAAAACTCAAAGTGAAAATTAAAAACAAAACCGGTTTCAAAGGTCCTTTTCAGTTGACGGGTGAAAAAGACGGACAGCCGGTCAGAACCGAATGGCATCAGAATTCAAATAAAAAGTTTGAAGCTGAATTTCCTGCCGGTGATTATGACCAGCTGGAACTCAATCCTGATTTTCTGTTTCCCGAAATTGTGGAACGCGACAATTATATGCGTACACGCGGTTTGTTCAAAAACATGAAAAGACTGCAGTTCAGGCTGTATCCCGATGTTGAAAATCCAAAATATTCACAGGTTTTTGTCAATCCGCAGCTCAGATGGAACAATTATGACAAATTTCTGATCGGAACAAAATTTCAAAATCAGTCGCTGATCAGAAGGCCTTTCAAATGGTCGATCACGCCAAAATGGTCAACCGGACAAAAAACACTGACCGGAAACGGTTTGATTCAAAATACTTTTCTGCCGCAAAAAGGAATTTTTCAGTCGATCCGAATCGGTGCCGGCGGACAGTATGAACATTATGCAAAAGATTTGAGCTATTTCAAACTGTCACTTTTTTCGATTGCCGAACTCAAAAAAGATTACAGAAGCAATCTGAATCAGGGGTTTATCGTCAGTTATGACCATTTGGACAAGGAAGTGGCTGCGGGCATAAAAAAGACGGATGAAGACAAATACGGTCTTTTCAATCTGACCTGGTATTATTCCAAACCCGATTATATCCACGAATTCAGAAGTTCGGCAACTTTTCAGACAACCGAAGCTTTTCAAAAGATTTTTGGAGAAGCGCATTACCGCTGGCGGTTTGCGCCAAAAAAACAGCTGGGTGTCAGAGTTTTTGCCGGAATTTTTCTGAACAATCGTTCAAATTCAGATTATTTCAATTTTGGTCTGAGCCGTGTCTCCGATTATTCGTTCAATCTGAATCTGCTCGGCCGTTCGGAGAGTTCGGGTGTACTCAGTCAGCAGTTCATCATGTCCGAAGCGGGTTTCAAATCTCATTTTGAATCAACCGTCAACCGTTGGGTGACTTCGATGAATCTTGAGTTGCCGATTTGGCGGATGATCGATGTTTATGCAGATGCAGCGGTTTACAAAAACGGCGGAATCGGCAGCAGGTTTATTTATGACACCGGCATACGGCTGAAATTTATCCCTGATTTTCTTGAATTTTATTTCCCGATCCAATCCACTCACGGTTTTGAACCTGCAAAAGGAAAATATGCACAAAAAATCCGTTTTACTTTGAATCTGAATTTCGCCAGTCTGATCAGTCATCTGAGACGCGGCTGGTATTAATCTATCGGATATTTCTCGGATGAAATTTCAGTACGGTATCTCTGAGCAGATTGTCGTCGAGATGAGTATAAATTTCAGTTGTTGTAATACTTTCGTGACCCAGCATCAGTTGGATGGAACGAAGATCGGCGCCGTTTTTCAGCAGATGAGTTGCAAACGAATGTCTGAAAGTATGCGGACTGATCCGTTTTTTGATGCCTGAAGTTTCGGCCAGATCTTTTATGATTGTAAAAATCATCACACGGGTCAGTTTTCTGCCTCTACGGTTCAGGAACAGATAATCTTCAAATCCTTTTTGAATATCGGAATGCACCCTGACTTCGTTTTTGTAAAAATTAATGATTTTGATGGTATAATCGGATATCGGAACCAGCCTCTGTTTGTTTCCTTTGCCGGTTACTTTGATGAAATTTTCTTTAAAAAACAGATCTGATAATTTCAGTTCGGTGAGTTCTGAGACACGCAGACCGCAACCGTACAAAGTTTCGAGTATTGCACGATTTCTCTCGCCCTGCGGCAGACTCAAATCGATGGCACCTATCAACGTGTTGATTTCATTTTCTGACAAAGTATCGGGCAGTTTCATCTGCAGACGCGGTGATTCGAGCAATTCGACCGGACTGTCTTCCCTTCTGCCGTCCCATCTCAGAAAATTAAAAAAACTTTTCAGAGACGAAATCAGTCTGGACTGAGATCGTTCGGAATATCCTTTTTTTGAATAATCATAAACAAAAGATTCCACTTCTTCCCTACTGATTTTGACCGGCGGTGTTTTTGTGTATTCGGTCAGTTTTGACAGATCGCTCAAATATGAATTCACCGTATTTTCCGAAAGACTTTTTTCAAGTTTCAGATAAGATTTGAATTCAGATATGGCTTCGTCCCAGTCCATCAGTCGGGATATTCGAGTTCGAGCACTTTTCTGATCATATTGTCCTCAGGCCACCAGGCTTTGTACATCGCATTGATGCCAAAAAGCTGTTCCGCAATTCCGGCTCTGATGTAATTTTTGAGCATGATCGTTTCCTCATCATTCACCCTTTCCGGTTTCACGCCCAACACGCCGAGAAATTCTTCATAAATCGGTGTGATGTCGTAATAATTCAAAAACAGACTCTGATTCCACCAATACGGATTGTATCGATTTTCCATAATTTTTTTGAAAAAGAAATCGAGATTGTCATCAGAATAGAAATTCTGGAAAATCCATGCCTTCAGATCCGACGAATCGATTGCAACAAATTCGTCGGGCACAATACCGCCGCCCCCATAGACAATTTTTCCCGAAGGCGTTTTGAAGGCCAGCGATTTGTCAACTTTGATGCTGTCCTGATAATAGAGTTCACCGTTGTGAATCCGTCTGAGCAATTCATCCGAATAATCTTTTTTTCCGTTGTTGTACGGTCTTTGAATCGATCGGCCCGAAGGTGTGTAATAATGTGCAACTGTCAGCCGCACACGGGTTCCGTCACCCAAATTGATTTCACGCTGAACAAGTCCTTTTCCGTAAGACCGTCTTCCGACGATGGTGGCACGACCGTATTCCTGAAGCGCGCCGACAACGATTTCGCTCGCAGATGCTGAACCTTCGTCGATCAGCACATACACTTTTTCATCTTCCCAAATTCCCTTTGAAGTTGCATAAATATATTTTCGTTTTTCGTCCCGGTCCTGGGTATAAACGATCAGTTCGCCTTTTTTCAAAAATTCATCCGCAATGATTTCTGCCACCCGCATGATTCCGCCCGGATTTCCTCTCAGATCGAGAATCAGCGTTTTCATTCCCTGATCTTTGAGATCCTGCAAAGCATGATGGACTTCATCCGCTGAAGTTTCAGCAAAACGAATCAGTTTGATGTATCCGAGTTCGGGATTGATTTTGAAATATGCATTTACACTCGGCAGCGGAAGTTCGGCTTTTGTTGCGTTTACTTTAACTGTATAATTTTCTCTTTTTAATGTAAAATCCATCTCGCGACGATTGTCGTCTCTCAAAATCGTAACCAGATCTTCGGTGTCCATACCGACCATATTGAGTGTGTCGATTTTCAAGATTTGATCGCCCGTGAACAGTTTTCCTCTGTTCGGACTTTTTGCCGCCAGCCCCGTGATCGTCAGTGTATCATTGATTTTTCTGACATAAATTCCGTAACCTCTGAAACTGCCGCTCATCTCACGATCGGACTGTTCGAGCATCGCCTTGCTCAGATAAGTACTGTGCGGATCGAGCTGTCCGACCACCTGATTGATCACATTGTCCACCAGACTGTCGGTGTTCACATTTTCCATGTACTGGCTGTCGATCAGCGAAACCAGTCTTCTGATTTTTTGTTCGTTTGCGCTGTATTTCAAACCGACCAGATTGTCGTCTTCGTCCAATGCCACATCGTATTTCCTGCCGAGCATAAAGCCGACGAGCAGCAGGATAAGCACGACAAGAACGATGTTTAAAATTTTGAAAAACTGCCGCATGATCAATTATAATTCTTCTTCGGGTATGTGTACAATTTCGACATTTGCTTTTTTGAGGAAATCAATCCCCGTGCCGTCTTTGTAATCTTTGAGATAAACCAGCCGGGTGATTCCTGCCTGATGAATCAGTTTGCTGCATTCGCGACAGGGAGACAGCGTCAGATAGAGGGTTGCACCGCAGCAGCTTTGGGTGGAAGACGCAACTTTCAGAATTGCATTTGCCTCTGCGTGAAGCACATACCATTTGGTCAGTCCTTCCTCATCTTCACAAGGATTTTCAAAACCGCTGGGCGTTCCGTTGTAACCGTCAGAGATAATCATCCGATCTTTGACGATGAGCGCACCCACTTTTTTTCGATTGCAATGTGACAGCTGACCCCATTCCCTGGCCATCTTCAGATAGGCTTTGTCGTACTTTAACTGCTTTTTGTCCATGGACTGCAAGTTAGAAAAAGAATAATTATCTAAAATGAAATATTTCAGGTTTTTAAAATGCTGATTCGAGTGTGAATTCAGCAGTTCTCTGAAGCTGGCTGTCGCCTCGTGTATAGACGATTACGATTTTTGTTCCGGGATGTTTTCTGAAAATTTCATTGATTTCAACCAGTGAAATTACTTCTCTTTCTCTGGTGTCAAAATTGATTTTATCGGTTTTCACTGCGGTCAGTTCACCCTTTTTCAGATTGTAACCAAACAGACCGATTTTTTTCTCATTAATGAATCGGACGGCATCACCTTTTTCCAGACCGGCTCTGTCGGCAGGCGAATCTTTCCGAACATACGAAACTTCGAGATAAGGCAGCTCGGGATACGGCTGATAGAGTTCGAGACCGGCGAGATTGTAAAAATAATCGTCATTGAAATATTTGTTCTTTTTCAAAAACAGTTTTGAGTTTTTGTAATCATAAATCGTTGTAAATCTTCTCAGAATTTCAGCACCGACCGAGCCGCTTCGGCCGGTCCGGGTCACATAGGAAACAGAAAGACTGTCCGGAAAAGAAACTGTCGGTCCTATGATATGATAACCGCCCATTTCAAGATTTTGGATTCTTGCTCTTTTGCCGTAAATCTCACCATTGAGACCAAAACCGAGATAATCTTCAATAAACGGAGGTTTGGGATAAATTCCCTGTTCGTCTTTTTCAAACAGCCAGAGTGCATCTGTTCCGGCGGAATCGATCAGCAGTCTGAGCGGTGCCGGCCGGTCGTTGATGGTTGAATTTAATTTCAGAAAAGGTTTGTTGCCGGAAACCTCCATTTCAAGTTCGCTGTATCCCGAAGAATTGAATTTTTTGTAAAAATTTTCATGCCGATAAAAAGTAATTCTCTTTCGGCTGTAATTGACTTTTACCACCAGATCTTTGAGCACATCATAACCGACGATTCCAAAAACGGGAATACCGAATCGGCTGCCCAGATCGACATCTTCATAAAGCAAAATCACGTCGGCGGGATTGATGACCGCTTTTCCAAAACCGATTGAATTGTCCTTTGACAGATAGGCCTCGAGCTTTTCTCGGTCTTTGCCCAAACCCCAGATGCTTATCGGCTCACCCTTTTTGAGCTGAAGATATTTGAATGCATCCAGATCGGTGATGATCGTATAGGGCGAACCTGTGTCGAGCAGAAAATCCAATGGCTGGGAACCGTTGACCGAAACCGGAATGATGATAAAACCCGAAGCATATTTGAAATCCATACTGAATTTATTTTTTCCGCCATCGATCAGCGTTTCCTGTCCAAAAGCGGAAACACAGACCAGCAAAATCAATTTGAAAAATTTTCGGATTAACATCAGAGAAATTTAATCAAAAAAAATGAATTTGGGGTGTTAAAATTTGTGGGGTGACAGGTGCATGGATGTTGGGTGCAGAACTTTAAAAAAATAACCATGTCAAGGTTTAAAACCTTGACACGGTTTTTCCAATTCAATTGTCATTTCTGAATCCTTCCAATAATTCCAAATTATAAGGATCCTTTTTTCAGCTCTTCATCCATTCCATTTATTGCATCTTCAATTTCAGCAGAAGTCATACCGCCCAATACCTTTCCAAAATAGGTCAGAACTGCGCCCTTGTCAGTTGTGATTTCAACCAGACCCAAAGTTTTGTCTTCCAGGAAAATCTTGACCACTCTCAAAATTGCCAGCCCTTTGTTGTCATCATAAGTATTGTTGTAATTCCAATAATAATTATTAACACTGTGTGACGGGAAATCTCCTTTTGCAGGATATACTTTGCTGCTGATGAATTCAACTGTTCCATAACTCTGGCTTTCTGCTTTTGGCCAGACATTCGCAAAATTGAATTCATTTGGACCTTCCTCCATATAAAAGATGAGATATGCATCAACCGAAATCAGATCATCGGTAACATCCTGCAGATTATTTTGACCTGATTCAATTGTAAATTTCATAATCGGAATCGATTTGGAATTCAACTGGGCATTGATTGTTATTCCAAACAGCAGGGTTGGAAGGAGGATTAAGTTTTTTAGAAAAGTTTTCATGATCATTGGTTTTTTTTAAGTTTAAATCATTCATATTTTTAATATCACAAGTGATTTAGATCAACAAGTTCACCTCATCAAATCACTCACCATCAGCTCGTTGTCGATAACATCCAGATAATGTTCATTTTTCACTGTTCCATAAGCCGTGATTAGCGTGTTGAATACTGTTTTTTTGGTTTTTGTCTGGTTGATAAATTCCTGCTTTCTGTTTCTGAGCTTAGCTGCCGATTCTTTGGTCAGACTGTATTCGGAATTGTAAAATTTACATTCGCACAAATTGATGCAATCATCTTTTCTGTCAATGATCAAATCAATCTGATATCCGGTTTTTGAATCCTCATCCAATTTGCTGTTAAATGAATAATGATCGGTGTAAACTCCCGAAATGCCAAGCGCTTTTTTTATTTCATCAATGTGCCGCTGACAAAGACTTTCAAAAGCATAGCCTGTCCAAATTTTGTAGGACTGCGACTGTTGAAGCGATGTCCAGATGTCCTTTCCTTTCTTTTTGTTTTTGAGAATGAATTTATGATAAAAAACCGAGTATTCATCCAGCAATCTGTAAACCGCACCTCTTTTCGAACGACCATAGGGCACCACCTCTTCCACAAAACCGGAAACCAGCAAATCATCCATTGCTCTTGTGTATGGTCCGCCTTCTTTCACCTTTGATTTGGCAATGATTTGTTTTCGGGTAAGACCGCCATGTGCATTTGCCAATGCAGCTACAATCGCTTCATGATTTTCGGAATGTTCAAACAATGCCTTGTAGAGATTGTCGTATTCGTTTTTCAAAATTCCGTTGTCATCAAAGCAAAGCCGGGCAATCGTCCTGTTGACTGATTCTCCCTTTTTCAGCTGATCGAGATAATAGGGAATACCACCCATAACCATATACAGTTCTGCAATCGCCTGATCTGTCAAACCGATTTTTTTTGATTCCAGAAATTCTTTTGTTTCCTTGAGTGTAAAGGGTTTCAACTGTATGGTCAGATCCAGCCGGTTGTGAAAACCGCCTTTGTCATTCACAATTTCCTGTGCAATCCATGAAGTTGCGGAACCGCAAACCACCAAAATAAAGTGCTTTTCTTTTGACAAATAATCATTCCACAAATGAGCCAGCAATTGTATAAAACCAGACCGTTTGGTAGCGATCCAGGGCAATTCGTCGATAAAAATCACTTGTTTTCTGTTTTTGGGCAGCGACTTCAAATATGTTTTCAGCAGTAAAAATACTTCCTGCCAGTTTGAAGGTGGTGTGACAATCGGCAAGCCCGAATTTTCGGCAATCTTTTGAGTGAAATTATTGATCTGTGTCTGAAGGTCTGCATTCTGAATTCCTGTTATCCTCAAACAGAAATATTTTTCAAACACTTCGTCGATCAGATAGGTTTTTCCAACTCTTCTTCTGCCCGTCACCGCAAGAAAGGCTGATTTATTTCTTGATAAAAAGCCTTTCATCAAATTCTCCTGTGCTTTTCTGGCTGACATATATTTGTATTTATCTATACAAAGGTATGACATAAGTACAAATATAAAAAACTATAATTGTATTTATCTATCATTTTTTTGACGATAAGTACAGATATAGAAATCTATAATTGTACTTATCTATTGATTTTTTGGAGATAAATACAAATATAAAATTTGAAATCGGGTTTACTGACAACAAACTTTTCAATTAAATATGACAAATAATGGAACTTTCAATCTTTGAATTTCAGAATCAAATCAGCCTCTGTCTGTCCTTATAATTCAGAATCAAAAAGATTGCAACCAATGAAATAAACGACACCAGCGAGCTGCCGCCGTAGCTGAAGAAAGGAAGCGGTATGCCGACCGTCGGAAACAGTCCCATCACCATTGCGATGTTGATAAAGAAATGAAGCAAAAAGATGGTCCCGACCGAATAGCCGAAGAATCTTGAAAATCTTTCACGCTGCTGTTCGGCCAGATAATAGATCCGCATGATGAACAGTCCGTAAAAAATGACCAGCAGCGAGCTGCCGACAAATCCCCATTCCTCGCCGACCGTACAAAATATGTAGTCTGTGGACTGTTCGGGTACGAATTTTCCGATTTTCACGGTTCCCTGCAGATATCCTTTTCCCATCAGATCGCCTGATCCGATTGCGGTTTTTGAATACAATAGATTGTAACCCGAAGTGTCCCTGTATTTCTTTTCGCCTTCAAACAATACCATCACCCTCTCCTGCTGATGCTGAGGAAGTTTCGCATAAATCGCAGTGGATGAAATCGATACCATACCGACAATTATAAATACTACAAAAGTCAACAGTCCGGTTTCGAGCGAACGGTTTGAACCAAACTCGGGTGTAAACATTTTATAGGGAGATTCGTTGTTGTCTTTCAATATGAAGTAAGACACTGACAGCGCTGAAATCAATGCAATCGCAATTCCGATGATCGAATAAAAATAAACATCAAAAGCAAGCAGTTCGTGAAATACAAACTGTTTTGAATTTTCGTCTTCCACAGCTCCCATTTCGGGAAAGAAATACATCATTGCCATCATCACCAGAAAATATCCGATCATTCCCAACTGTATGCCCATTGCAGTTTTCAGCAGATCTCGATTGTAAGTGAATCCAATGATAAACAGTGCGATCAGAACCGTTATCAGTCCAATGCCGACCAGCAGATAATAGGCCGGGTGTGTGATTGAAAACACAAAGAGCGCACCGCCCAAAACCGGAATAAATACAAACCAGGCCGAAAAACCTTCGCGATACAATGCAATGATGAAAGCGCTGAAAACCAGCACAGAACCCAAATCGGGCTGAAGCATGATCAACAGTATCGGTATGGCTAAAATTGTAAAAGCAGTCAGTACCGTTTTTCGTGTTCCCATCTCGATGGACGGTGAACTGATGTAATTTGCCAAAAACAGACCTGTGGCTATCTTGGCGACCTCGACCGGCTGAAAACTGAACGGGCCAAAATTGAACCAGGCCTTGGCTCCATTGATTTCCTTTCCGAAAATCAAAACAGCAACCAATAAAATCAGCGAGAAAATATAAAAAAACGGACTGTAAACTTCAAAGAAATTGGGCGAAGTGGATGAAACCGAAATCAGTCCGATAACCGCTGCCAGACCGACTCCGAAGAAAATCAGTTGTCTGATTCCTTTGTCGGGTTCAACGCTGTAAACATTCATTATCCCAAAAACAATGAGCAGCAGGCACATGATGATCAGCGGCCAGTCGATTCCTTTATTTGTCCTACTCTGATTCAACACTGTCTTTTACTACGGGTTCAACATACCAGCCTTTTCGTTTCAAATAGGTAATCCACTGTTTTTCGTATTCATACTCCAGACTTCCGGTCATCATTCGGGTTTCAAGCCCTTTCCGCTCGATGGTATCTGTGATATATCTTTCAGCGATCAGACTTGCCATCGGTGCAGCCCATCTTGCACCCCAATATCCGTTTTCGACCACCACAGCCACTACGATCTTCGGATCTTCGACCGGTGCAATCAGCGCAAAAACAGAGTGATCCTGTCCGTGCGGATTTTGTGCAGTTCCTGTTTTTCCTGCCTGACTGAAAAGGGTTGTCCTGTATTGTCGGGCGGTACCGTTGATGAAGGCATCACGCATTCCGTCGATGATCGGTTCAAAATATCTGGGTTCGACCAGTGACTTTTTCATCACCGTAAATCTGGGATCTTCCTGCGGCTGACCGTCGATTTCCCTTACGATATGCGGTGTATAATAACTTCCGTGATTGGCGATGATCGACAGGAAATTTGCCATTTGGAGCGGAGTCAGTGAAATATCACCCTGACCCATTCCGTTAAAAATCATCTGATAAGGCGTCCATTTTCCTTCACCAAATCTTCTGTCATAAAATGCTGCAGAAGGAATCAGCCCCGAACTTCCCACCGCCAGGTCATTGTTGAGATACACACCCATCCCCATGCTGTTCATGATCGCTTTCCATTCGTCCATTCCTCTGGCATAATCGCCGGGATATTTGGCTACGATATCGCGATAAGCCTCTGAGAAATAGTTGTTGCAGGATTTCGCAATGGCCAGCCTGAGTGCAATCGGTCGATAATACTGTCCGCAGTGACAGGCAATTTTCAGTCTTCCGTAATGAAAACCGTGTCTGCAGACATAAGTGGTTGAATCCGTTATCACACCCATCTGCTGTCCGGCCAGTCCGGTAACCAGTTTGAAGATTGAGCCGGGCGGATAGGTTCCCTGGGTCGCACGGTCAAAATTGGCCATGGTCACCGTATCTTTGAGCAATGCGGTACGGTCGGATGAATTCAAAAACCGGTTCGGATCGACCGTCGGTGCAGATGCCATCGCAAGGATTTCGCCGGTTTTCGGGTCGATTGCAACGATTGCTCCTCTTTTGTTTTGAAGCAGTTTTTCGGCATATTCCTGAAGTTCGTAATCAATGGTCAGATTGATTGATTTTCCGGTTTTTGCAGGTTTGTCAAATTCACCGTTTTTGTACGGTCCTACCGGTTTCATCAGTCGGTCGGCTATATAATTTCGAACGCCTTTTACGCCTCTTAATTCTTTTTCATAAGATTTTTCAACACCCGCAATTCCCACCAGATCACCCGGGCTGTAATAGTCAGAATCGGTTTTGATGTAGGCTTCATTTGCTTCGTTGATGTATCCGAGCAGGTTGCCGGCAGAATTGACCATGTATTTTCGTTCCGGTCTTTTGACAATTGAAATCGAAGGATAGAGATAAAGCTGTTCCTGAATTCTTGCATAATTTTCTCTCGAAACATTTCTCACCAGCGGATAAGGTGAAAGTGCTCTGAAGAATTTTTCCTGTTTGATTTCCTCCATCCGTTTTTTGAAATCGGAAACCTGAATTCCGGCCATTTTGCAAAATGAAACCGTGTCAAATTCCTCATTGATCATAGCAGGAACCACATCGAGTTCGTACGAATAGGTATTACTCACCAAAAGCCGTCCGTCGCGGTCGAGTATATCACCCCGGTTCGGATAAAGCACTTCCTGTTTAACCGAGGTATTGATCGCATTCAATTTGTATCTGTCAGTCGAAAGCTGAAGGTAGTAGAGACGCCAGACAAACAACCCGATAATCATCAGCACCACTGTGTTGACCACAAAAATCTTCTTCATCGTTCTGCTCTCTTTCTAAATAAAATCAGGTAGAAATATACAAAAATCAGAGTGAAAATCGAACAATAAAGCGTTCTTAACAAAACTTCGTCAATGTTCGTGAATGAAAGACTTTCAATAAAAAATAAAATGAAATGATGGAAAAATACCATCGGGATGGTGTACATCAGCCACTGCATTACGCTGAAATCACCGAATCTGAATTCGTCAATCTCAAAATATTTTGTTCCCGAAACCATTCTGATGATTCCGTTTCTCAATCCGCCGACGGTTATGCACGCAAATGCATGGATTCCGCCGGTATTCTCAAATATATCGACACCCCAGCCGAGCAGAAAACAAAGCGTCAGAAACAAAAATCTGTTTTTTCCGGTCGGATAAAGAAGCACAAACAAAATGTAAACATAAGGAACAGCAATCTGCTCAAACACCAGTTTGTCAAACAGAAAGACCTGTATGAAAACCAAAAAGGCAATCAGTATGATATTGAATAAGAACCTAAGGTTTAGCATTGATACTGTCTGTTTTTTCTACTTCCATTATTTCCTTTCGCTGAAGATTGAAAACCACCTGAGCATATCTCAATCTGGCGAAATCTTCTTTGAGTTTAATTTTGATATCCAATTCTCCGGTAATGTCGTTGATGCCGTGTTCGGTTACGGTTCCGACCATGATTCCGCCCGGAATCACACCTGATTTTCCGTCGGTCTCTATCGTATCGCCTTTGCTGACTTCAATGTATTTCGGAATTTCGAGCAGCTGTGCATATCTCGGATCTTTTCCGTCCCAAACCATGGTGCCGAAATATCGGTTTCCTTTGAGCTGAACGGTCACCCTTGCATCTTTGTTCAGAGTTGACATCACTCTCGAATAATTGTCAGAAGTCTTGAGCACATAACCCACCACTCCATTGGCAGAAATCACACCCATTCCCTTTCTGATTCCCTGACGGCTTCCTTTGTTGATGGTGATGAAATTATGATCTTTCATCACAGAATTGCTGATAATTTCAACCGGAAGGAAACTATAGGTCTGAAAAAATTCAAGATTTGAAACCGGTCCTCTCAGTGTGTCGGATTCAGACCTTTCGGCTTTCAGTTTTTCGAGTTCTTTTCTGAGTTCCGAATTTGATCTCTGAAGTTCACGGTTGTTTTCCTTCAGATTGATGTATTGGGTGAAATTTGCGATCTTTCCGTCCACAAAACCGCCAAAACGGGTGCTTGTCTTGTCCAGCACTGCTTTGTGATAAACCTTTTCTCTGAAGATAAACAGAAAGGCGATCAGCGAAAGCAATACATAAAACAAAAACAATCCATTCCTGATGATCGGTTTGAGGATGAATTGCATAGTTCAATTATTTCATTAAGAAAGTAAACTTCTCAAGATTCTTCAATGCAATACCGGTTCCGCGAACCACTGCTCTCAGCGGGTCGTCTGCGATAAACACCGGCAGTCCTGTCTTTTTGGAAATTCTCTTATCCAGTCCGCGCAGCATAGATCCGCCGCCTGCCAGATAAATTCCGGTATTGTAAATATCGGCTGCCAGTTCGGGCGGTGTCTGTGACAAAGTTTCCATCACCGCATCTTCGATTCTCAAAATTGATTTGTCGAGCGCACGTGCGATTTCTTTGTAATTTACTGTAATTTCTTTTGGTTTACCGGTAATCAGGTCTCTACCCTGAACCGCCATATCTTCGGGTTCGTTTTCGAGTTCTTCAATTGCGGCTCCCACCTGGATTTTTACATTTTCAGCAGTTCTTTCACCGATGTACAGGTTGTGGTGACTTCTCAGATAATAAGCGATATCGCTTGTAAATACGTCACCTGCAATCTTCACCGATTTGTCACAAACGATCCCTCCGAGCGCAATCACTGCAATCTCTGAAGTACCGCCTCCTATGTCGATGATCATATTTCCTTTTGGCAACTGAACGTCAATGCCCACACCCACGGCAGCAGCCATCGGTTCATAAATCAGACGGACATCTTTTGCATTTACGTGCGCCGCAGAATCCTTAACCGCCCTTTTTTCAACTTCTGTAATTCCGGACGGGATACAAATCACGATTCTGAGTGATGGAGAAAAAAACTTTCCTCTGATGCCCGGAATCTGTTTGATGAATTCACGGATCATGTATTCTGAAGCTTCAAAATCAGCGATCACACCATCTTTCAGCGGTCTGACCGTTTTGATGTCATCGTGGGTTTTGCCCTGCATATGCTTGGCTTTTTCTCCCACAGCAATGACCTTATTGGTTCGTCTGTCAATCGCAACGATTGAAGGACTGTCAATTACAACTTTGTTGTTATGGATAATCAGTGTGTTGGCCGTCCCTAAATCTATGGCCACATCCTGGGTGAAAAAATTAAATAACTTCATCTAGATCAATTGCTTTTGCCTGTTATTGTAAACGCGTACAAAAATAGGAATTTTATAACGAGTATAAAAAGCTAAAAACGGTTTTTCGAAAAAAAATAATTCAGTTCAAAAATCAGAAGTGAAGATTTGAATACAATCAATTGCAATTATTTGACTATTAATAATTTAAATTTTGGAAAATAAATTATTCAAAAGTCTGATTTCGAATTAAAAATCAAATCCAAATTTCTAAAATCAGAGTATCTTTTTGATCACTCTCAATTTGTGAGAATAAAGCTGTGAATCTGTGTTGAAAATTCCGGTCGAATCCAACGGATCAATCCTCACTTTTCCGTGCGCATGAATGATCCGGTTTCCGTCCATGATGATGCCGACGTGAATGATTTTTCCTTCGGAATTGTCAAAAAACGCCAAATCGCCGGGTTCGGCTTCTTCGACAAAACTCAAAGCTTCGCCCAATTCCGCCTGTTGTGCGGCATCTCTCGGAATTTGAACACCCGCATATTTGTATACCTGCTGACTCAAACCCGAGCAGTCGATTCCGAAATTTGATTTCCCGCCCCACAGATAAGGCGTGTTCATATAAAGTTTGCAGAGACTCGTCAGTTCGTCTTTGGTCATATTTCCTTCTTCGATCTGACCTTCATAAAAAAACTTTTTGTCTCCAAAACGGATTTTGAAATCATTCATACCCGAAAGTGAAGCACCCAACGGAAGAACGATCGGATCTTCATCCGACAGCACCATATTGAAGATATCGGAAGTATAGGGACCTTCCTTCAAATTTTCGTAATCCGATTCGGACAGTTCCAGAAACTGTTTTTTGTCTGCCCAGCCTTCATAACCGTCATAATCGGCTT
>JACFND010000001.1:152035-155525 GCA_019455045.1 Flavobacteriia bacterium | reverse complement strand
AGTTCCAGAAACTGTTTTTTGTCTGCCCAGCCTTCATAACCGTCATAATCGGCTTTGATCCTGATCCAGTTTTCTTTTGTTTCAATGATTTTGACTTTTTCGCCAAATAAGATCTGAGTCACCATTTCGGAACGGTCGGAGCTCTCTGCCCTGACGGCTGCGACTCCAAGCTGACAAACTGCGTATTCCATTAATCGATGAAATTAATTTTATGCGCTCAAAGTTAAAGTTTTCTGATCAAACTGATTCCATCTCTGATCGGAAGTATCAACATTTCTACCCGATCGTCTTTTGAAATCGTTTCGTTGAACTCTTTCAGTATGGCCGTATCCTTATCATTTGCGCGGGTTTCTTCCAAAACTTTTCCGTACCAGAGCACATTGTCGGCAAGTATAACTGCACCCGGTTTTGCAGCTTTTACAATCTTTTCGTAATAATTGATGTAATTGCTTTTGTCGGCATCAATAAAGAAAAGATCAAATTCGGACAAATCCAGCTGATCCATCACATCCAAAGCATTTCCGATTTTGATTTCGATCTGATTTGAATAATCCGACTGTTCAAAATATTTTTTAACCAGATACAGCAGTTCTTCATTTCGGTCGATGGTGATGATTTTCCCGTCCGGAGCAAGTCCTTCCGCCAGACAAAGCGTTGAATAACCGGTGAACATACCGATTTCGAGTATATTTTTTGGTTTTGTAATTTTTGAAATCAGACTCAGCAGTCTGCCCTGATAACCGCCCGAAAGCATTTGCGGCTGGGTGGTTTTCTGAAAAGTTTCAGATTCCAGATTTTTTAATAAACCCGATTCGGCAGTATAATGTTTGTCAAGATAGTTTTCCAGCTGATTTGAAAAAAGACTCATTTTTTTGATTTTTTTAATTGATTTTAATTTTTTGACAGCACAAATGCAAATCATTCGATTCAGTCGTCATGAATCGGTCCAAAAGTTTGCAGAGCCCATATATTTCCCCAAATATACGGCTTTCGCAAAAATTATTTTGTAATTTTATCGGCTATCAAAAAAAAATTAAATGATTACCAAGACAGTAGATAATGTACAGGTTGCGATTGCCGACCTGAAAGACGGCATGACCTGTATGGTGGGCGGATTCGGCCTTTGCGGAATTCCCGAAAACATCATCGGTGAGATGGTCAGAAGAAATGTGCAGAATCTTACCTGTATCTCAAACAACGCAGGTGTGGATGATTTTGGACTCGGACTTTTGCTCAAACAAAAACAGATCAAAACCATGATTGCATCTTATGTAGGTGAAAATGCAGAATTTGAAAGACAGATGCTGAGCGGTGAGATGGAAGTTATACTGACGCCACAGGGAACTTTGGCCGAAAAATGCAGAGCGGCGCAGCACGGTTTTCCGGCTGTATTTGTAAAAGCAGGTTACGGAACAGAAGCAGCCGAAGGCAAGGAAACCAGAGAATTTGACGGAAAACATTATGTATTGGAATTGGCATTCAAAGCCGATTTCTCATTTGTAAAAGCATGGAAAGGCGACACTGCGGGCAACCTGATTTTTAAAGGAACCGCAAGAAACTTCAATGCGCCGATGGCAGGAGCCGGAAAAATTACGGTGGCAGAAGTTGAAGAACTTGTGCCGGCAGGTGAGCTGGATCCAAATCAGATCCATATTCCCGGAATCTTTGTACAAAGGATTTTCCAGGGTGAGAAATATGAAAAGAGAATTGAGCAGAGAACCGTCAGACCAAAAAATTAAAAAAGATGTTGACAAAAGAACAAATCGCACAAAGAATAGCAAGAGAATTGCAAAACGGATATTATGTAAATCTTGGCATAGGGATTCCGACGCTGATCGCAAATTATGTACCCGATGGACTTGAAGTCGAATTTCAGAGTGAAAACGGAATTCTGGGAATGGGTCCTTTTCCGTACGAAGGCGAAGAAGATGCAGATCTGATCAATGCCGGCAAACAGACGATTACAACCTTACCCGGCGCAGCATTTTTTGATTCTGCAATGAGTTTCGGAATGATCCGCGGACAACATGTCGATCTGACTGTGCTCGGCGCAATGGAAGTCGATCAGAACGGCGATATCGCCAGCTGGAAAATTCCCGGAAAACTTGTAAAAGGAATGGGCGGCGCAATGGATTTAGTTTCATCGGCCGAAAACATCATCGTCGCAATGATGCACACCAACAAACACGGTGAATCAAAAATTCTGAAAAAATGTTCGCTGCCGCTGACCGGCGTAAATTGTGTAACCCGTGTGGTGACCAATCTGTGTATGCTCAATCTTGAAAACGGAAAATTCAGACTGTTGGAAAGAGCGCCCGGTATTTCAATCGATGATATCAAAGCCGCAACAGAAGCTGATCTGATCATCGAAGGAGATATACCTGAAATGAAATTTTAATCTCAATTGATTCGATAAAAAAGCCCTGCAGTCAACAGGGCTTTTTGTTTGGTTTTATTTTCCGCCGGATTTGAAATAATGAATAATCGATTTCCTCAAATCACCCGCGATTTCATTTTCTTTCGGTGTATATATTTTCAGCACACCCGGATTGTCTTTTGTCAGAAACGGAATGTCCAGACCGAGCATCAGAAAGTCATTGACCGCAACGCTGTATGTCTTTGAATCATCCAGCGGCTGTCCTTTCACCAGCCACTCGCCTCTTGGATTTTGGTCAATATTGTATCGCTGCAGATAAGCACCGGTTCCGCTTGCATTCAAACCGTAATCGAGAACTTCTCTCAGCAGTTTTCCTTTCATGTCAACCAGCAAAACGCTTCCGCCAAAAGGAAGAATTCTGAACACATCTTTTCCGGTGATATCACCCGACAGACGGTCGTCAATCCGAATTCCGCCACCGTTTGAAAATGCACCGTCGGGTTTGTCGTCATAAGCAAGCGACATCGATTTTCCGAGTATCGTTCCCAGATTGGTCTGTTCGCTTCTGCTTGCGGTGTCTGTGCCGTCCAATGGAACGACTGCATGATAAACCACCTCATACGGATCATCCAAAACGGTTTTCAGATTCTGATCGAGTATTTTGTTCCATTTGTCAACCGCCGCCTGAACTTCGGGTTTTGAAGAATATTTATCTGTAACCGGAACCAGTTCTGAATCAACCCTAAGATTTTTTGTTGCCGGATCATAAGTCAGTGTGTGAACATACAGACTGACCACATTTGCATCTGCCTTTGCAATCACTGATTTTCCGACTTGCTCAATCATATTGTAATGTTCATGACCGCCCATAATCAGCGGAATATCAGGAATTCTTCTTGCAATTTCCTTGTCCTGTTCGACCGAAACATGGGTCAGTCCCACCACAAAATCAGAATTTTCGGATGCTTCATTATAAGCTCTGACCGATTCATTAAAAATATCATCATAATGCACAAAATCCTTTGGATTGGACGGAATGGTTACACCAAAAACACCAAAATTCACACGGTCGCCTTTTGAATTGGATGCGGTATAAATCATAAAATCAGGAAA
>JACFND010000001.1:148802-151935 GCA_019455045.1 Flavobacteriia bacterium | reverse complement strand
ATGGTTCCCAGAAGCGAAGGATTTACAAAATCGCCCGCAAGAAAAAACCAGGTATTCGGATTCTGGTTTGCAATCGAATCGCGGATGGTGGCAACCCGCGCCAGACCGCCGCTTTTTCCGTTGTTCACCGCATCGATTTCATACACATCATTGATCTGAATGATTTTGATGACGATGTTCTCATTTGATTCTAATGACTGCGAAGCTGCAGTGGTCGCCGTCTGTGTCTGACAGCCAAACATAATGAATCCTGTCAGGATTGGTAGTATCAGTTTTTTCATAAAAATGATTTTTGTATCAATAAATCAGGATTCCAAGATACGATTTATTTTTGAAAGCACAGATTTGATTCAATCTTCAATGATTGCGATCGTGCCTGAAACGGTCGAATTTTCTTCGGCTTCAATCAGTTGAATGCTCGAATTGTCCTGAACGCTTTGCTTTGGTTTTGAAGCGACTGAAGTCAGAACGATATAGGGTTTCATTTCGTTAAATTTCTTTTCGCTGATCATAAAACAGGATTTGATTTGTTCAATTGAGCTGAAATTTCCGCCCAGACTCATTTTGTATTTGATGATCGAAGCCGACTGTTTTTCGCTGAAACCAATGTTTTGCCAGTCTTTTTGAGAATATTGGTTGGGATTAAATTTTTTATAATTGATTTTTTGATTTGAATCTGCAAATTTGAAATCTGAATTTTGGTTTTTGAATTTCTCAAAATCACCAAATTCAATATAGGCTTCTATTTCCGCAAATTTCTTTTCGCTGATTACAAAACATTCACTGATTTGCTGTTTGCTTGAAAAATAACCGCCCAGCGAATATTTGTATTTAATAATGGTATTGGTCTGTTTTTCTGAAAATCCCAATTTCATCCAGCCCTGCTGATCGAGTTCGTTGGGGTCAAATTTTGAAAATTTAAAGATTTCATTTAATTCAGATCGATCCGAATTCCCATAAATTTCTGATTGAACAACAACCGCAAGTTCATCTTCGGTTGTGTTAAAATTTAATTTCAGACTAAAAATTTCAAATAAAACCAAACCCGAAACAAAGACAAAGAGTCCGGCTCTCTGCGACTTTGAATAACGAATTCCTGATTTTACAAAACTTTCCATTTTCTGAATAATTAACCGAAAGGGAAGGCTAAATTAATGATTCAAAAAACAGAAATCATTCAGCAAAAGACCTATTTTTAAAGGGTGAAAACCGCCAAAAACAAATGGGTAAAAGTCCGAGTTGATTTGGATCAAAGATCAAAAACCGATTTTCGCCGGACGATGATTCCGTCTTTGACCCAAAGAAAAAATGCCATCACCAGATAAAATCCGAAGGTGACGCCCAAGGTGACAAATGAAAGATAGATAAACAGCAGTCTCAGTCTGGATGCACGCACACCGAGTTTGTCTGCAATCCTTGAGATTACATTGAAACCGTTGAATTCAAGAAAATTTCTGAGTTTATCGAACATCTTTTAAAATTTGCACTCCGATGGCGCAATTTAAACATTTTTTCTCGTTGCAGAAATGCTTTTTTAATTCGAGATAAGATTGGGATTCAAATGCATTTTCGGCTTTCAGACCCAATTCCGAATAACCGTCGATGACCGAATTTTTTTCGGCCGGAAGTTCTCTCAACCATTCGATCAGTTCTTCTGATGCATCCGTACCCAACGATTTTGAGTACACAAATTTAATCGGAATCACCACATTGATAATCAGCCGTTCGATCAGATCTGCAGAAATTGATTTGACCGAAATCCTTGAAGATTCTTTTTCGAGCGTGAAATGATTTTTCCAAAAATCGGGATAATCCAAATCATAAAAGACCGCCTCGATTTTTTTGAAAGAACGGCTGCCCATCAGATATACGAACAGATTCTGATAAGAAGAATAAAGCGTTGCAAGCTGCATCAGCCGGACGGTCGGAAAACTGTACGGACGCATTCTCGAGAATTTGAAAATCTTTTTGTCAACCGGAAAAAGTTTGTATTTGTTTCTCAAAAAAGAATAATCATCCTGAAGTTTCAGCACATATTCATCATCGGATTCGATATCGAGAAAACCTGCCTGACCCAGAAACAGCGCCTGAACCAGTTCGGGCCGGGTTTGGATTTTTGTCAGCACCTTATAATCAAATGAGTCCGCCCAAATTTCAAAAACCTCAGAATTGACCTTCAATCCAAAAGAATAAGCCATCTTTTTAAACAGCAGTCTTTCCCAGTCTTTTTGGTTTTCAGCAAATTCCCTTTCGATTTCATCCGTTTTTCTTTCAAGTCTTTCGATCACCAGTCTCTCGAGCCAAAATTTGATTTTTTCCTGACGGACCAAATGAATGCTTTTTTCGCAGGGAATAAAATTCATGCCCGGCTGAAGCAGTTCATCATAATTTTTGATGACTTCGGGAAATATATATTTCTTCAATTCCAGGGTCGGAACATTCCGCTGATTGAGCATTTCGATCTCACGATCATGTTCATAGACCACATGCAAAATCACATTTTCATAAGCCGGATCGGTCGAATGCCGATGCAGATCCCAATCGGAAGATTTGACATGGATTTCTATGCTGCCCGCCCAGATCCGATGATCGGTTTCGATCTGACCCATTGAAAAATCAGGACCCGAATCAATTTTGTTCCAAAGACCGCGTTTGATGATCCTGAGATCCTTGCCGTCGGTGGTTTTCAGATTCAGATTGTTGAGCAGCTGAAAACGCCAGATGAAATGTAACATCGCTTCTTTCATCTCACTGATTTTAGTATTGAGATTTGAAATTTACGAATTAAAGTCCCCCAAACCAAAGGAAAAACCCGATTTGAGCCGATAATCTTAGATTTTGAAAATTTTTGAAATTAAATCTGATCTGCGCCCATCAGCTTTTCTGCATTTTCTGCGAGTTTGAGCGCATCGATCATTTCCTGAATGTCACCGTTCATGAAATTGTCGAGATTATAAATCGATTTGTTGATTCGGTGGTCGGTCACCCTTCCCTGCGGATAATTGTAAGTTCTGATTTTTGCAGAACGGTCACCGGTCGAAACCAGAGATTTTCGCTGGGCAGATCTTTCTGCATGTTTTTTCTCGTATTCGATTTCGTAAAGTTTTGTCCTGAGCAACTGAAGCGCTCTTTC
>JACFND010000001.1:134237-148702 GCA_019455045.1 Flavobacteriia bacterium | reverse complement strand
CCGCTTTCAAATTTCATGGTACCGAAAACATCATTTCCCTGTACACTCAGAATCAATTCTTTAAAACCTTTGACAGAACCTTCGCTTTCGTTCAGCACTTCATATTTCCAGCCTTTGTTTTTGAAATACATGCTGTACATTCTGTAAATGTCCTCGACAAAAATCGCAGCTTCATCACCGCCGGTTCCGGCTCTGAGTTCGACAACCACATTTTTTTCATCGTCCGGATCTTTTGGAATCAGCAGGAATTTGACTTCCTCCTCAACTTCCGGAATTTTATGGATGGCATCGTCCTTTTCGATTTTTGCAAGTTCGACCATTTCAGCATCACCGCCGGCAGAAATAATTTCGTCCGCTTCACTGATCACATTGAGCAGACTCTGGTATTCTTTCTGTTTTTCAACGATGTCTTTCAAATCCGAATATTCCTTGGTCAGCTTTGCATACCGATCCTGATCTGAAATCACATCGGGCTGTATGATCAGGTCGGAAACCTCATCAAATCGCTGTCTGATTGCATTCAGTTTGTCCATCAAATCATTTGCTGCCATGGTTTTTTGTTTTGGACTGCAAATTTAAGCCGAATGAAGGAATGCACAAAGGATTGGAAATAAAGATTCGATTGAATTAATCCATAAACATAAACTCGCGGTATTTGGTCAATGGCCAAACTTCGTCATCAACCAGCATTTCGAGTTCGTCAACATCTGCGCGGATAATCGAAAAATATGGTTTGACACGGCTTCCAAAGGCTTCTGCTCTTTTCTGTTCGGATTTGTTTTGGTTTGATTTTTCAATTTCTGAAAGCAACTGATCAACCGATACTTTGATTCTGCTGATTTTTTCGGATATCATTCGGATCAGATCCATCTGTTCTTTTGCCAGAGATTTAAACTCTTTGTCCGGAAAAATGCTTTTCAGTCCTTTCACATTTTTGATCAGATCGTTCTGATAAAGAATTGCAGTCGGGATGATGTGATTTCTCGCCAGATCAGCCAAAACTTTTGCTTCAATTTCGACCAATGTCGAATATTTATTCAGTTTCAGTTCATTTCTGGATTCAATCTCAACTTTGCTCAAAACCGAATTTCTGATAAACAGATCCATATTTTTCTTTTCGAGTTCGACTTTGAGCGCCTCGGGTGTGGTTTTGTAATTGCTCAATCCTCTTTTTGCGGCTTCATCTTCCCATTCTTTGCTGTATCCGTTGCCTTCAAAAAGTATATGTCTTGAAGTTTTGATGTAATCTCTCAGCACATTAAAAATCGCTTCGTCTTTTTTCAGACCTTTTTCGATCAGTGCATCGACTTCGATTTTAAATTTTTTCAAACGGTCTGCAACAATCGTATTGATGACCATCATCGGTTCTGCACAGTTTGCAGAAGATCCGACAGCTCTGAATTCAAATTTATTTCCGGTAAATGCAAAAGGCGAAGTTCGGTTTCGGTCGGTATTGTCCAAAAGAATTTCAGGAATTTTCCCGACGATATTGAGCTTCAGATCGGTTTTTTCATCCGGCGAAAGTTTTCCTTTCTTCACCTTTTCCAATTCATCCAAAACCGAAGTCAGCTGAGTACCGATAAAAATTGAAATGATGGCAGGCGGTGCCTCATGACCGCCCAGACGATAATCGTTTCCGGCAGAAGCGATTGTGCTTCTCATAATATCCGAATATTCGCTGACCGCCTTGATTGTATTAATAAAAAAGGTGAGGAACTGCAGATTCTGTTTTGGATTTTTTCCCGGACTGAGCAGATTCTCGCCTGTATCGGTCTGCAGCGACCAGTTGTTGTGTTTGCCCGATCCGTTTACGCCGTCAAATGGTTTTTCGTGAAGCAATACTTTCAGATTGTGTTTTTCAGCAATCCGATTCATCAGATCCATCAGCAGTGAATTGTTGTCAACCCCCTGATTGGCTTCTTCAAAAATCGGTGCACATTCAAACTGATTGGGAGCCACTTCGTTGTGACGGGTTTTGACAGGGATTCCGATTTTCATTGCTTCAACTTCCAATTCCTGCATATATCTGAGCACACGCAACGGAATTGAACCAAAATAATGATCACCCAACTGCTGACCTTTTGCAGGCGAATGACCCAAAAGCGTTTTCCCGGTCAGCTGCAAATCAGGTCGGGTATTGAACATCGCAGAATCGACCAGAAAATATTCCTGTTCCCAACCCAAAGTGGAATGCACCTTATTTACATTACGGTCAAAATATCTTGCCACATCGGTTGCGGCTTCATCAACCGCCTGTAATGCACGAAGCAGCGGCGTTTTGTAATCCAAGGTGTCGCCGGTATATGAAATAAATACGGAAGGAATACAAAGTGTGGTGTCTATGATAAATGCTGAAGAAGTCGGGTCCCAGGCTGAATATCCTCTTGCTTCGAAGGTATTTCTGATTCCGCCGTTCGGAAAACTTGAAGCATCGGGTTCCTGCTGAACGAGCATTGAACCGTTGAATTTTTCAATCGCACGGTCATCGCCAATGATGTCAAAAAAAGCATCGTGTTTTTCGGCTGTCGATCCGGTCAGCGGCTGGAACCAATGGGTATAATGGGTTGCGCCTCTTGAAAGCGCCCATTCTTTCATTGCGGTTGCCACCTGGTCAGCAATTTCTCTCGGAATTTTCTCGCCTTTCTCGCGTGCTGCCTTCAGATATTTGTAAGCATCTTTTGTCAGATACTCCTGCATGGTTTCTTTTGAAAACACATTTGAGTTGAAAAGTTTTGAAAGCCTGTCCGGAATTACAACATCGACAGGTTTTCTGTTGGATGCTGTATAAAGTGCATTGAATCTTAATTTTGACATCTGACCTATTTTTTTGGGGTTATTTGGCAAAATTAATTTATTTTTTAATACGACCCCCTATTTTTTTAGGGGTGTAAATAAATTTTATGATTTATTTAAAATTCCTCAATGATAAAAAAACAAAAAAACAGCCCGCACGGGCGGACTGTCTCTACACTCTATAAAAAGTTGTTAAGTCTATCTGAACCTGTCAACAGATTTCACAAGCTCCTCGTCTTTTCTGATAAAGTGATTTGCCAGCATCAGCAACACAATCACTGCGAAAGGCGAAAGAAGCCCAATACCCTTCTCTGAATCCTTAAATCCTCCGGGTAAGTTTGTCAGTCCATAGATCAGATATCCGATTAACAAAAAATTCAAAATAATATTCATTACAGTCACCTGTATCTGCAGCTTTCTGTTTTTAAAGAAAAACAGTGCAAACAGCGACAATAAAGTTGAAATCAAAAACAAAAGACCGGCAGCGACATTGTCTTCAGGCTTCACCCAATCTCCGTCCATCGTTTTCCACAGATGTGCGACCCAAGCTGATATGCCCGATATCAGGGCGGCCAAAATCAAGAAAATACTCTGCTTCCTTTGTATCATCATTCAAATTGAGTTGCAAAATTAACAATTATTTTTGTCTTTGGTTCCAAAAATTATTTGTAAACTTGCATCATCGTATCACACGAAGATTCTTTCACATTACAAAAATATTTACATAATCAATAAAATTCACCATTGTTGGGCGTATGTATTTTTATACACCTCAACAAAAGATGGCACATATTATTCAACTGAATTTTAAATAACACCAACGATATTATATGTTTGATTTAAATGAATTAAAAGCAAAAAAGGTTGATGAATTGCAGGAGATTGCTACAGATCTGAAAGTCAAAAAAGCGAAACAGCAAAAGAAAATGGACTTGATTTACAGCATCCTGGATCATCAGGCAGACAATTCTGCGCAGAAAAAGCAGGAAATGGAGTCCAAAGAAGAGCCGAAAGAAAAGAAAGCTTTCAAAAGGCCGCATGATGGAAAGCCTGCTCAAAAAAAGGAATTACCAAAAAGAGAAAATCAAAGACCGGAAACCGAACCGCAGGCTGAGAAAGCAATTGCAAAAGAAGAACGAAAAGAGGCCGTTCAGACTGAAAAGTCAGAAGAAAAAACTGAAAATCAGAAAAACAATCCTCAGCACAAATTCAACAAGAACAAGCCGTACAACAACGGAAACAATCCGCACCAGCACAAAAACGGCGGAAATCACAACAACGGAAATCATAACAGCAACCACGGAAACGGAAACAGACCGCAACAGCAGGAAAACACCGAGAAAAACAAATACCGTGCTGCCAATTATGAATTTGAAGGCATCATAGAAACCGAAGGCGTACTTGAAATTATGCCTGACAATTACGGTTTTCTGAGATCTTCTGATTTCAATTATCTCTCATCTCCTGATGATGTTTACGTATCCCAGTCACAAATCAGACTTTTTGGTTTGAAGACCGGTGATACGGTAACCGGCGAAGTTCGTCCGCCAAAAGAAGGTGAAAAATATTTTCCGCTGATCAAAATCAAAGAAATCAACGGAAGAACACCCGATTTTGTAAGAGACAGAATTTCGTTTGAACACCTTACCCCTTTGTTCCCGGAAGAAAAATTTAATCTGGCCGGAAAAAATGCAACCCTTTCAACCAGAATACTCGATCTGTTTGCACCGATCGGAAAAGGTCAGAGAGGTATGATCGTGGCTCAGCCAAAAACAGGTAAGACCGTTTTGATGAAAGATGTTGCAAATGCAATTGCAGCCAATCATCCCGAAGTTTATCTGATCGTACTGCTGATTGATGAAAGACCCGAAGAGGTGACCGATATGAAGAGAAGTGTAAAAGGTGAAGTGGTTGCTTCAACCTTTGACAAGGAAGCTTCAGAACATGTGAAAGTTGCAAACATCGTTTTGTCAAAAGCAAAAAGAATGGTTGAATGCGGTCATGATGTGGTCATCCTGCTCGACTCGATCACCCGTCTGGCAAGAGCTTACAACACTGTGGCACCGGCATCTGGGAAAGTTCTTTCAGGTGGTGTGGATGCAAATGCGCTTCACAAACCAAAAAGATTTTTCGGTGCAGCAAGGAATATTGAAAACGGCGGTTCACTGACCATTTTGGCAACTGCGCTGATCGATACCGGCTCAAAAATGGACGAAGTTATCTTTGAAGAATTTAAAGGTACCGGTAATATGGAGCTTCAGCTCGACAGAAAGATTTCAAACAAACGTATCTTCCCTGCCATCGACCTGGTTTCTTCGAGCACACGTAGAGACGATCTGCTGCTTGACGATCCGACCATGCAGAGAATGTGGATCCTGAGAAATCATCTGGCCGATATGAATCCGCTGGAAGCTATGGAATTCCTGATCGACAAGATCAAATTCTCAAAATCAAATGAGGAATTCCTGATTTCGATGAACGGATAAAATTCCAAAAGAGATAAAAAATAAAAACCACCCGAAAAGGTGGTTTTTTTATGGAATATTTCTAAAATTTAATCTTCAAAACCGATGTCGTAATTTTTCAAAACCTTTAAAAAGACATCTTCTTTGCCGTCCTTTTTCATTCGGTCATACAAAATCAAAATCATGTCTTCGGCATCTGCCCTGTAGGGCGATCTGATTTCGATATATTTCAGATAGGCTTTGCATGCATAGTCCAATGCGGTTTCGTCATCGTTCATATAATTGGTGTAGATATGACCCAACCCGTACAGAACTTCGGGATCGTCGGGAAAAAACTCACCCATCTTTTTGTAGGCATCAACCGCTTTCTGATATTCCTTCATATATTCATAAACGATGGCCAGATTCTGAAGCGGCATCTTTCCGCCGGGCGAAACCGAAAGCGATTTTTCATAAGCCTCAATCGCTTTGTCATATTGCGCCAGTCTTCTGTAACAGATACCCATATTGTCCCAGGCAAAAGCAAAATTCTCGTCTATTCTGACTGCTTCTTTGTAATAATCGATCGCACGTTCACAATTTCCGTCCTTTGCTTCTTCCATTCCGACATTGTAATATCTTCTGGCTTCAGGATTTTCAGAAACCGAATTGTCATTGAGCTTGTCATGATTGTTGATCGCATATTCAATGTTTTCACAACTTTCAAGAAGCCTTCTTTCAATTTCCTTGTATGCTTTGCTGAATTCGGGTGAACCTTTCTGAGTGCCGATCTCAATGTTCACATCCTGCTTTTCTCCCGAAACGTCGGCGGTTAAATCAATGGATGTCAGTTTTGAAATCAGCTGATAGGCAACCACCTGTTTGTCGATACAATCGCTCACGTCCTTAACAATCTCATCTCTGGGACGATCATAAAGATCGATTTCTTCAATACAGCTGCAGGCTTCACCAATGATTTTATTCAATGCATCGTCAACATTTGCCTTTTGACCAAAGACAGAAATGCAAAGAAATGCAGCCAGTAAAACCGAAAACTTTTTCATTATTTTTTAATGATTTTCTTAATTTCAGTTTTTCCGTTTTCCAACTGAATTTTCAATACATAAACTCCTTTTGGAAGATCGCTGAGGTCGATTTGTTTTGATGCAGCGAATTTTTTCACAATTTTTCCTTCAAATGAAATCAGCTGAAGCTGTTTTACAGGAACTTCTGATTCAATATTGAGCAGCGCTGCAGTCGGATTCGGATATATTGTAACATAAGTGCGGTCAACATCCACCACGCCCATACATTTGTCATAAGCGACACTGAAATCCGGAATTCCGTAACCCATCTGGTTGGTCGGATTGTTATAATGATCGGCTGATTCTCTCACATACTGTCTCAAAACTTCCGGATGAATCTCAGGTGCTGCCTGAATCAGACAGGCCATTGCGCCGGCTGTAATCGGTGATGAAAAAGAGGTTCCGCTTGAATAATCGATTGAACCGTCGGGTCTGATAATCGAAGCCCAAACGCCCAACGCATCCACATCGGGTTTGATTCTTCCATCGGAAGTCGGGCCGTAAGAAGAAAAACCGGCAGGCTGATTATTTGAATCAACCGCTCCAATGGTGAATACATCTTTTGCATCTGCAGGAGCGGTGATATAATGCCAGCTGTTGTTTCCTTCATTCCCGGCAGAAACCACCACCATAATTCCTTTTTCGGCTGCAAACTGCGCTCCGCGGCTGATGTAGGTAGTCTGTCCGTCCATGTCCTCATACAGATAATTGTATCTTGAATCGTCAAAATCATAATAACCGAGCGAAGTATTGATCACATCCACACCGATGCTGTCAGCTCTTTCGGCAGCAGAAATCCAGTGTACTTCTTCATCCGGCATTTCGTGGGTATTGTCTTCGGTGATGTACAGATAAAAATCAGCATCAATCGCAGTTCCCACAAACTGGTTTTCAACATAACCGCCGATGGTCGAAAGCACCATGGTTCCGTGACTTCCGTTGCCGTAAACATTGGTGTTGTCGTTTACAAAATTATAAGTATCCTTGATTTGTCCGTTGTCTCTTATATAACTGAAACCGCTGCGGATATCAACTCCGGGAAATCCGTTGTCAAAAACCGCAACTGAAATTCCTTCGCCGGTAAAACCGAGATCGTGAAGAAAATCAAGTTTGATCTGGGTCACCTGAGTTTCGGTATAGCCGTAATCAAAGCCAAAGTAATCCGGCTGAGGATTGTCACCGACATAGGGTTCTTTGAATTTATCGGTTACAGGGCCGGTATTCATTCGACCGGCATCTCTTACAAATGATTCGACTCCGGTTACAAACGAAAGCCCTTCCGCCTGGGTAACCTGAGCTTCGGTACACCATGCAAAGATTCCGTTGAACCATTTTGAAACTGAAATCGGTGTGATGCCAAGTGCAGTCACCTGATCCACATAAGCGGTTTCAACCGGCACATCGAGTATATCGAGTTCAATATTGTATTTTGCTCTTCTGTCAAGTGCTTTTTGAGAAAGCATCAGGGTCGGATTTGAAAAATAAGTAGCTGCAGAAGGTTTGTCTGCAAATTTGATCAAAACCAGATCCTGTCCGTAACCAAAAATAAAGAGGGTAAAAATCAGAGTTGAAATTATTTTTTTCATGTGTTAATTTTTGTAACCGCAAGTTAATTATATTTTTTTATTCAAAATCAAACCGATAGGAGTCAATCCGATTTTTAACATTGAGCGGTTTATTCAAGCTCAAAAAATTTTCCGGCCAAAGGTCTGATCACACCTTTGAGTTCGAGATTGAGCAAAGTGGTGTTCAGCTGAAAAACCGGCATTTTTAATTCAACCGACAATGCGTCGATCTGCTGTCTGCCGTTCTTTTTCAGATGATCATAAATTTTTTGTTCATCTTTGTCGAGCTCGATAAACAGTTCGGTTTGTCTGGGTTTTGGTCTGCTTCTCAGATTAAAATAATCAAGCAAATCAGCCGAATTCCGAATCATATATGCCTGATTGGTCTGAATCAGCTGATTGCAGCCCAGACTGAATTTATCGCTCACCCTTCCCGGCAGCGCAAAAACTTCACGGTTGTATGAATTGGCATAGGCAGCCGTAAAAAGCGCACCGCCTCTTTCTGCAGATTCTACCACAATCACAGCATCGCAAAGCCCTGCAATGATTCGGTTTCTCAAAACAAAATTCATTGATTCGGGATTGTGAAAAGACGGATATTCTGAAATCAGTGCACCGTTTTGAATGATTTTTTCGGCAACAGGAGCATGTGCAGCCGGCGAAATCCGGTTCAGACCGGTGGCAAGCACAGCAACATTGGGCTGATCAAATTTAATCGACATCCGATGAGCAGTCACATCGCAGCCAAAAGCAAGACCGCTGACCACCGCAATATTTTGAACCGACAAATCTTCAATCAGTTTTTCAATAAATTCTCTGCCGTAAGAAGTCATCTGACGGGTTCCAACCAGACCGATATGGAGTTTACGGTCAAAATTATAATTTCCTTTTTTGAACAGCACCAGCGGCGAATCCATACAGTCTTTTAATTTTTCGGGATAAGATTCCGAATTGAAACCGATGATTTCGATTCCGTTTTTGCTGCATCGTTCAATTTCCTCTTCCGCCATTTCAAGATATTTGTCAGTTTGAAATGCAGCAACCAATTCTTTCTTTTTTCTAAAAATTTCTTTCAGCTCTTTTTCCGAGAAATCCCACAGCTCTTCCGGCTCGGCTATCCTGGTGATTTTGCGTTGGGTAGCAGTACCGAGACCGGGTATAAAAGTAAGTGCCAGCAGGCGGTTGAGTGCGGTTTTCATTGTTCTAAAATAAGAAAAGTTTATCAACAATTTATCTACTCCCAGTCTTTAATGATTAATAATTGTTATTTTTGAATTATGAATCTTGAAAAACACATTGCAGCTTTGCTGTACCACCATGATTGTGTGGTGATACCCGATTTTGGAGCTTTTGTGGCGAGAAAATCAAATTCGGCTTATCAGCCCGAAACCTCACTTTTTATTCCGCCTTCAAAACAGCTGATGTTCAATCCGTCATTGACAAAAAGCGACGGTTTGCTGATTCAGCAGGTTTCGGTCGGTGAGGAAATCAGTTTTGAGAAAGCAACCGAGGAAGTTGAATCTGCGGTAAGATTTTGGAAAAATCATCTGAATACAAATTCAAGTTTGAATCTTCAGGGATTGGGCAGCTTAGTGAAAGGCAGCGACGGTCTGCTGAACTTTGAGCCGAATCATCCGAACTTTCTGCTTGATTCATTCGGACTGGAAAAATTCAATTCAAAATACATCCTTCAAACCGAAGAAAGTAAAGGAAGTTCGACCGTTATCTGGAAGGCAGCCGCCTTGGTTCCGATTCTGATCGGTGGATTTCTGTATTTTGGAAAACCACAGCCGGTGACCGATTTTGTAAACCAGCAGTGGAGCGGTTTTGTGAGCCCGATAATGAATCCAAATCTGAAAGCAGTTAAGGCAGCCGAATCTCCGGCACGGACTGTCAGCGAAAATACTTACAGTTTTATTGAGAAAAAAGAAGCAGAAAAGATCATTCACGACTATCAGGTGATTGCGGGTTCATTCAAAAGAACGGACGAAGCGGATTCGTTTGTCGAGACGCTTCATCAGAAAGGCTATTCTGATGCTCAAATTACCCAAAAAAGAGGCAGCTTCAATTATGTTGCGCTTCAGACTTTTTCAACCAAAGAAGAAGCTCAGGAATATGTGAATTCGGTGACAGAGGAAATGCCCAATATCTGGATTTTGTCTCTGAAAAATTAAAAAACAATTTGAAGTTGACCATATAATTAAAGACCTTTGCAGACCAAAGGTCTTTTTTTATGAGCACAGACATCAAAACTCCGTCAGAATCCGCTTCGATACTCACCAATCTGGTTCTTCCAGGCGAAACAAATATGCTGAATCATCTATTTGGCGGTGAACTTCTTGCACGAATGGACAGGATTTCATCGATTGCAGCCAAAAGACATTCAGAAAGTTTTCAGGTGGTGACTGCAAGTGTCAACCATGTGTCGTTCAACATGCCTGTTCCGCTCGGGAGCATACTCAAACTCGAGGCAAAGGTGACCCGCGCATTTTCGAGCTCAATGGAGATTTATGTGGATGTTTGGATTCTGGATCCGATTTCAAGAGAAGAAATTTATACCAACAACGGGATTTATACTTTTGTCGCGGTGGACGAATACAACCGGCCTGTAAGAGTTCCTCAGATACAGCCCGAGACCGATCTTGAAAAAGAAAGATTTGAGGCTGCACTGAGAAGAAAACAGCTCAGTCTGATTCTGGCAGGAAAGATGAAACCTTCTGAAGCACACGAACTCAAAGCTCTGTTTCAGGAATAATCGGCAGACATTTTTATAGTAATTTTTTAAACTTTCAGATAATTTCTTTTGAAAATTTTATTTGGGAGACGCAACCTTTTTGAAACCATTCGTCATATAATCAAATAAATTTGTTTTATACTGAATAATTGTTTTGATTAGTTTTTCGCTTTATTGCTGCCCTTTATCTTAAAGTTGCTTCCCTCCCAAATGAAGCAACTTTTTCTTTCGGTATATTCCAAAACTTTCTCAACTTTGCAGGATGAAATTCTGGACCAATAAATGGTTGCTGCTCCTGATTCTTACACTGACCTGGGGCAGTTCGTTCATCATGATCAAACAAAGTATCAAAGCATTTCATCCGATGCAGGTCGGAGCGCTGAGACTCACCATAGCCGGACTGGCACTGGTCGGATTTGGGATTGGTAGTTTTAAATATATTCCAAAAAAATTGATCAAATGGGTGGTGATCGGCGGCTGTCTCGGAAACTTTATTCCGATGTTTCTTTTTCCGTTTGCCCAGCAAAAAGTAAGCAGCGCCACTGCCGGAATCCTTGATTCGCTGGTTCCGATCTTTATATTGATTTTCGGATTTCTGCTTTTTGGAATCAAAAGCAGCAAAACACAGATACTCGGTGCCATCATCGGTTTTGCGGGCGCTTTCCTGCTGATAAAAAACGGCGGCACAAAGGAGTCGAGTGATTTTCTGTTCTCAATGCTGATCGTGCTTGCGACCATATTTTATGGTTTGAACGGACTGATTATTAGTGAATATCTGTCGGAACTTCCGTCTTTCAGACTTTCGGCCGCTGTCTTTACCATCTGGCTGGGACCTTCATTAATCATATTGGGATTCAGCGGATTTTTCAGTGAATTTACGGGAAGTCCGGAACAGCTCAAAGGTTTGGGATTTGTAGCAATACTTGGTTTGGTCGGTACAGCTACCGCAATGATTCTTTATTACAAACTGATACAGATGACCTCTGCAATTTTTGCTTCAACGGTCACCTATCTGATGCCGATTGTCGCTGTGATGTGGGGATTTCTCGACGGCGAGAAACTGACCTGGGTCCATATAGGCGGCGGAATGCTGATTCTGCTCGGTGTTTATCTGATTCAGGTAAAAACCGATAAATCAAAAAATATCGAATCTTCAGAAACAATCGAAGTTTAGCCGAGTTCGATATCAAAACTGGTCAGATCTCTGAACGCTTCAAGTCTGTCTTCCAGTTCTTCTTTTGTCAGTTTGGCGAGTCTTTCGGTTCCGAATTTTTCAACCGTAAATGATGCCAGTGCGCTGCCGTAAATGATTGCTCTTTTCATATTCTCAAAAGAATAATTTCTGGTTTTTGCCAAAAATCCTGAGAATCCGCCTGCAAAAGTATCTCCTGCTCCCGTTGGATCAAAGACATCATCGAGCGGAAGAGCAGGTGCAAAAAATACATTGTTTTCATTGAACAAAAGCGCTCCGTGTTCGCCTTTTTTGATAATCAGTGTGGTCGGTCCCATCGAAAGGATTTTCTTGGCAGCCTTTACCAGACTGTATTCTTTGCTCAGCTGTCTTGCTTCCTCGTCGTTGATGGTGAGTACATCCACTTTTTTGAGCACTTCCATCAGATCGTCCCAAGTGTGATCCATCCAAAAGTTCATCGTATCCAAAACAACGAGTTTGGGTCTCACCTCAAGCTGATCGACAACCGCCATCTGTACCAGCGGATGAAGATTTCCAAGCATCAGCACTTCGGGATTTTTCCATTTTTCAGGAACTTTGGGTTCAAAATTCTCGAGTACATTCAGTTCGGTCACCAGAGTGTCCCGGGTGTTCATGTCGTTTCTGTATTTACCCGACCAGAAGAAAGTCTTTCCGTTTTCAATTTTTTGAATTCCTTCAAGACCTATATTTTTTGATGCCATCAGATCGAGATATTCCTGCGGAAAATCACCACCAATCACCGAAACGATATCGGTTTCAACATCCAGCAGTGATGCGGCCATTCCAATAAATGTGGCAGCTCCGCCGAGGATCTTGTCAGTCATTCCAAAAGGGGTTTCGATCTGATCAAACGCAACAGTGCCAACGACTAATAAACTCATTGAGATAAATTTTAACAAATATAATTTTTTTGACAAACTTGTGTCAATTCGGTTCAAATCAGTTTCTGGAAAATTATCGAATCAGAATCAGTCGATTGATTTTACAACTGCTTTCTCGGCCTCTCTTCTGGTTCCGTCAAAACCGTCAATACCGGTTACAGTCGTATATTTCAATACGAATTTCTTGCCCGGATTCAATCGCTGATAGATGCTTTGAACCGCCAGTGTGGCTTCGTGGAAGCCGCATAGAATCAGTTTCAGTTTACCCGGATAAATATTGCAGTCGCCCACCGCATAAATTCCTTCGCGATTGGTCTGATAATCCAGTGAATTATTGACCCTAATTGCATTTTTTTCAATTTCCAATCCCCAATCTGCAATCGGCCCGAGTTTTGGCGAAAGTCCGAACAGCGGAATCAGAAAATCGGTTTCAATCAATTGGGTCTCACCTTCTTTTTCAATGGTGATTCCGGTCAGTCTGTCTTCACCGTGTAACTCGGTCACTTCAGCCGGTGTAACCAGATTCAGTTTGCCCAAAAGTTTGAGTTCGCTGACCTTATCAACAGAATCCAATGCACCTCTGAACTCGTTTCTTCTGTGTATCAGAGTGGTTTCTGCTGCAACTTCAGAAAGATAAATGCTCCAGTCAAGCGCAGAATCTCCGCCGCCGGCAATCACAATTTTCTTTCCTCTAAACATTTCGGGATCGCGTACAAAATACTCAACTCCGTTTTCTTCGTATTTCTCAAGATTTTCAAGCTCGGGTTTTCTTGGTTCAAATTTACCCAAACCACCCGCAATCACAACCGCTTTGCACTGGTGCTGCGTTCCTCTGTTGGTGGTAACGATAAAAGTTCCGTCTTCCTGTTCGTCAATGGTTTCGGCCACTTCATTCAATGTAAATCCGGGTTTGAACTGTCTGATCTGTTCTATCAGATTATCGACCAGTTCGCCTGCGCCAACAGTCGGATAACCGGGGATATCAAAAATCGGTTTTTTCGGATAAAGTTCTGTCAGCTGACCGCCCGGCTGAGGAAGCGCATCGATCAGATGGCAGTGAAGTTTGAGCAGTCCGGCTTCAAAAACCGTAAACAGTCCGGTCGGACCGGCACCGATTATAATTATATCTGTTTGAATCATTTCCAATTAATTAGGTGAGTGAATTTAAAAATTCAGGATACAAAAATACAACTGAATCTGAAATATTTCGGTGATATCCATCAGTCTGTCAATTGATTCAGCTCAAAATTTCCTTTATCCTCATCATCGCTTCATTGAGCTGTTCTTCTGATGCAGCGTAAGAAATCCTGATACAGTTTCTGTCGCCGAATGCAGATCCGGAAACGGTTGCAACCAATGCTTCTTCAAGCAAAAGCGAAGTCAGATCATCGGCGTTGTAAATTGTTCTTCCGCGATAAGTTTTTCCAAAAGTTCCGGTCACATCAGGAAACATATAAAATGCGCCCATCGGTTCAGCCACTTTGAATGCAGGAATCTTTGACATCCAGTCCATCATCAGTTCCTTTCTTTTTTTGAAGGCATCGATCATGTATTGGATTTGTGAAATATCAGAATCCAATGCGGTAATTGCGGCTCTTTGGGTGATTGAATTTGTACCCGAAGTCACCTGCCCCTGAATCAGTTCGCATGCTTTTGCAATCCATTCGGGTGCACCGATGTAACCGAGTCTCCAACCGGTCATTGCAAATGCTTTTGAAAGTCCGTTGACGGTAACCGTTCTGTCATAAGC
>JACFND010000001.1:129814-134137 GCA_019455045.1 Flavobacteriia bacterium | reverse complement strand
GAAGTTTCAACATATTTGGGAACACCGCCGCTGATTTTCACAATATCGGAATAAGTCACCCAGTAAGGTGTCGGAATGATCACTTCATCTCCTTCTGTGATGATGGATTGAAATATATTGTAAAGCGATTGTTTTGCTCCGGTCGAAACCACGATTTGAGAAGGTTTGTAATTCAGTCCATTGTCTTTTTTGAATTTACGGATGATCGCTTCTTTGGTTTCGGGATAACCCGATACGGGTGTATAATGAGAGTAATTTTCGTCGATTGCTCTTTTTGCAGCTTCTTTGATAAAGTCAGGCGTATTAAAATCCGGCTCTCCAATGCTCAGGCTGATCACATCATTGCCCTGAGCTCTCAGTTCTCTTGCCTTCTGAGCCATCGCCAGGGTGGCCGAAGGTGCAGAATCTTTAACTCTAAGAGATAGTTCCATAACTGTATTTTCTAAAACCTGCGCAAAGGTAGCAATTAAACAATTAGACAATATCCAAAAAACGATGCTTTTATCTTATATTCAAATAATTTTATTTAATTCTCTGATTTTCTTAAAAAAAGGGAAATAAAAAAAGGCGGGAAATCCCCACCTTTTCTATTGATTAACTGATATGATCAGTATCTCTTGATTACCACTACTCTACGGTTGCAGGCTCTGCCTTCTGCCGTATCGTTGGTACACTTCGGATATTGTTCTCCAAATGCTCTGATCTCAAGTCGTTTCGGATCTACACCTTCTTTGATCAGCGCATCCTTCACAGTTTGCGCTCTTCTTTCAGAAAGTTTCATGTTGTAAGCTTCTGTTCCGACGCTGTCGGTGAATCCGTCCACAAAATAAGCTTCGTCTCCCTGTTTGATCAGTTCGGCTGCTTCTTTAACTTTCTGAACTCCGCCTGCTGTCAGGTCAAATTTATCAAAGTTGAAATTGACATCTTCGATTGAGATTACTTTTGGCTCTTCCCTCACTTCAGGTTTTTCCGGCTCTTCAACTACAACAATTTCCAACTTCTCTTTCATCACCTTACAACCGTTTACACAGTAATATTCTTCGGTATCTTCACCGTTCGGACAAGCCTCAAGCGGACATTCATCACTGCGGTCTTCAATTCCGTCGCCGTCAGAATCAGGACAGCCGTTGTATTCCTTCAGACCGGGAACATCCGGACATTCGTCGTCTTCATCATAGATTCCGTCTCCGTCTCTGTCGGTTTTGCCAAATCTGAATGCAACACCTGCTTTTGCCTGAAAGAAATCTATATAATCAGACTTCATAGCAGGAACTCCAACATACTGAAGTTCTATATTCAAACCAAATTTGGGCTTGATCCAAAAGTTGATACCAAAGCCGCCCGAAAATGCAAAATGGTCATTGTCTGCAACTGCTCCGTTTTCAAGCACATCATCTTTCACATCAACCACACCGCTGATCATTGTTCCGTCGGCTGCGTAAACCGCCGGATCAAATTTCAAACCGCGATAAGGCATTCTGTGATAATTTGCGCCAAATCTCAAATACGGGTCAAACCATGAAGTTTCTTTTAATATGTAACCGTTGGCAAAACGATATCTGAGTCCGATTCCGACCAAGGCCATAAATTCGTTGTCGATCATCAGTCTTTTGTTGTCAATCTCACCGATTGAAGCCTGAAGATCAACTGAAAACGAACGATTGAGTGTCGTAGCCACTGAAATCTGTGACAAAGGCGGAACGAAAGACCAGTAGTCACCATTTGTAAGTCCGTCACCAAACCCTCTGGCTGCAGGATGATTCACAGCATGAACACCACCGCTTATATACCATTTTTTCAATGTATTCTGCGAATAGGATTCGACCGATACAAGCAAAAGAACAAGGGTAAAAAAGATAGAAAAGTTCTTCATATACTCGTTTTGTATTTTAATTCACTAATATATAAACATATTTTATTATTTCTCTCAGTTTTTTTCAATTTTTAATTCTAATTACTGAAATGAGGCTGAAACAATTTCAGCTTTTTTTGATGCTGAATAATCATAAAAACCTTCACCCGATTTTACGCCGAGTTTACCCGCTGTTACCATTTTGACCAGCAGTGGCGAAGGTGCATATTTTGGATTTTTGAAACCGTCATACATCACATTCAAAATAAACAGACAAACATCCAAACCGATAAAGTCGGCAAGCTGCAAAGGCCCCATCGGGTGTGCCATTCCGAGTTTCATTACGGTATCGATTTCTTTGACACCGGCCACTCCGTTGTACAAAGTTTCAATCGATTCGTTGATCATCGGCATCAGAATCCTGTTGGCAACAAATCCGGGATAATCATTGACTTCCACCGGTTCTTTTCCAAGTTTTACAGACAGATCCATAATCGTTTTGGTCACCTCGTCAGAAGTGCTGTAACCTCTGATAATTTCAACCAGTTTCATGATCGGCACCGGATTCATAAAATGCATTCCGATCACTTTGTCGGGTCTTTTGGTTGCTGATGCGATTTTGGTAATCGATATCGAAGAAGTATTTGAAGCCAGTATCACTTCGGGTTTTGTCACTTCGTCGAGCTGTTTGAATATTTTCAATTTAAGATCCATGTTTTCGGTTGCCGCTTCGATAACGAGTTCGGCGTCCTTCACACCATCTTCAATTTTTGTAAAAGTTTTGATTCTTGAAAGGGTGGAATTTTTGTCCTCTTCGGTAATGCTTCCCTTGCTGATCATTCTGTCGAGATTGGTCGTAATTGTGCTGATTCCTTTTTGAATCGCCTGTTCAGAAATGTCGATCAGGTGTACATTGAAACCGGTTTGTGCAAAAGTATGAGCGATTCCGTTCCCCATGGTTCCCGCTCCGATTACGGCTGTTAATTTCATTTATCTGTGTTTTTTATTTGTTAAATTTTTCAATAATCATATAGGCAACTTCAAGCGCTTTTGTCGCCTGCTGCAAAGTTACCAAAGGTTCGGTGTTGTTTTCGACTGCAGCTGCAAAACTCTCGAGTTCTTCCAAAATCGCATTGTTTTGTATAATTTCGGGATTGTCAAAATAAATCTGTTTTCTGACACCTTCCGCATTTTGAAGAATCATATCCCAATCACCCGGATTTTCGGGTGCATCTTTCATTTTGATCACTTCACAGGATTTCTCCAGATAATCGACCGAAATGTATGAATCCTTTTGAAAAAATCGGGATTTTCTCATATTCTTCATCGAAATCCTACTTGAGGTGACGTTGGCAACACAGCCGTTTTCAAATTCAATTCTCGCATTTGCAATATCTGGCGATTCGCTGATGACAGCAACAGCGCTTGAATGGATTTCTTTAATTTCTGATTTGACAATGCTCAAAATCGCATCCAGATCATGGATCATCAGATCAAGCACCACCGGAACATCGGTTCCTCTGGGATTGAATTCTGCCAAACGGTGAGTTTCAATAAACATCGGATTGTGAATTCTGTCATGGGCTGCTTTGAAGGCAGGATTGAAACGTTCAACATGGCCGACCTGACCTTTCACATTGTATTCTTTTGCCAAACGGATGATTTCGTATGCCTCTTCGATTGAATTTGCAATCGGTTTTTCAATAAATATATGTTTGGACGCTTTGATTGCCATTTTTGCATATTCAAAATGCGCAAAAGTCGGCGTAACCACATCGACGATATCGCATTGCTCAATCAGTTCCTCAGCAGACGGAAACAGTTTGTATCCGCATTCATCAGCCAGCTTTTTAGAATTTTCGGTATCCGAATCAAAAAAACCGACCAATTCAAGTTTTTCAGATTGAGCAGCCAGTTTCAGATGGATTTTCCCCAAATGTCCGGCTCCGATTACACCAATTTTCAGCATGATTTAAATTTGAGCTTAAAAGTACAGAGATTCCTTTAAAATTGTCCAATTTTGTAACAAAAAGAAATCAGATGACGGATGAATTCAAGCACAAGGGAAAAAGGAGACAACTGGTCGAACTGCTCAGAGAAAAGGGAATTGAAGATGAGAATGTTCTGAATGCAATCAATCAGATTCCGAGACATCTGTTCATTGACAGTGCTTTTGAAGAATTCGCCTATCGAGATATGGCTTTTCCGATCGGAGCAGGCCAGACGATCTCACATCCTTATACGGTTGCTGCACAAAGTTCACTTTTACATCTAAAAAAAGGTGACAAAGTTCTTGAAATCGGAACCGGCAGCGGTTATCAGGCTGCAGTGCTGGTTGCGATGGGTGCTGAGGTTTATACCATTGAAAGACAAAAGGAATTGTTTGACTTCTCACAAAAAATGTTCAAGAAAATTCGCTTTCAGCCAAAATATGCAACTTATGGCGATGGCTACAAAGGTTTGGATGCATT
>JACFND010000001.1:3238-129714 GCA_019455045.1 Flavobacteriia bacterium | reverse complement strand
GCTTTCAGCCAAAATATGCAACTTATGGCGATGGCTACAAAGGTTTGGATGCATTTGCACCTTATGACAGGATTATTGTAACTGCGGGTGCAGCAGAAATTCCAAAGGCTTTGCTCAAACAATTAAAGGTAGGCGGGATTATGGTCATTCCGGTCGGAGACGAAAACAGTCAGATGATGACTGCTGTATTGAGGTTGGATGAAAAGAAATTTGAAAAAACCGAATATGGCGATTGTCAATTTGTTCCGATGCTCGAAAGAACAGTGAAGAAATCGGGAACCAATCTGTAATTCCAATAAAAACAGATTTAAAAAAAATCATTTAAAATTTATACAAAAAAAAGAAAGCTGCTCAATGAGCAGCTTTCTGTGTAAATATTTGAATATGAAATTATTGTCTTACAATTTCAATTCTTCTGTTCTGAGCTCTACCGTCAGCAGTTTTGTTGTCAAACTTAGGCTGAGATTCACCGTAACCTACAGCTTTCAGTCTGTTTCCGTCAACTCCTTTAGAAAGCAGGTAATCCAATACAGTTTGTGCTCTTCTCTGAGACAGTTTCATGTTATTGGCATCGTTACCTACGTCATCAGTGTGGCCCTGGATTTCAAAGTTACCTTTGGTAGCATTGATATACTGAGCAATCACATCCAAGCTCTGTTTAGAAGCTTCAACCAAATCAGCAGAACCGGTCTGGAAGTAAATCATTCTTGAAAGATCAGAAATCTGAACGTTCGCACAGTCGTCGTCAACTTCGATAGCCGCAGGCTGGAAGTTAGCGTCAGCATACTTCAGTTCAACACGTCTGTTTCTAGCTCTACCTTCAGCAGTATCGTTAGTTGTGATCGGCAATACTTTACCGAATCCGATAGCTTTCAGGCTAGATGCAGGAACACCTTTTCCTTCAAGATATGCTTTCACTGAATTAGCTCTGTTCTGAGACAATGGCAGGTTATAGTTTTGGCTACCTACGTTATCGGTATGACCTTCAACCAACCAGTGCGGATCTTTCAGTTTGTCAGTTGTCAGGATTGGTGCAACACCATCCAGAAGAACTTTAGATTCAGCAGTCAGATCTGCAGAGTTGTATTCGAACAATACATTTTTCAGTGCATCTTTGATTGCCTGCATATCGGTACATCCGAACGGAACGTAAGGACAACCGTTATTTTCTACAGGACCGGCTTCGTCAGGACACTCATCTTTAGCGTCACAGATACCGTCACCGTCTCTGTCAGGACAACCGTTACATCCAGGGATAGAAGAAGCTACACCAGGAGTGTCAGGACAGTCATCATCAACGTCAAGGATACCGTCACCGTCTCTGTCAAGGATCGGACAACCGTTGTTTTCAATTGGTCCGGCTTCTTCAGGACAAGCGTCGATGTTATCGCAAAGACCGTCACCATCGGTGTCAGGACAACCGTTACATTCAGGATTGTCTGAAGGTACGCCAGGAGTGTCAGGACATGCGTCATCGTCATCAAGGATACCGTCACCGTCTCTGTCTTTGTTTCCAAATCTGAAGGTTACACCCACAGTGTGCTGGAAGAAGTCAAAGTAGTCTGTTTTTGTTGCAGGAATCCAGTTGTAATCAGTTGCAATGTTCAAACCGATGTTTTTACCGAACCAGAAGTTGATACCGGCACCTCCAGAAACACCAAAGTGATGTTTTGCAGTTTCAGGCTGAGCATACAGATAATCAACAACACGCGGAGTTCCGTCAGGATTTACTTCCCAACCTCCTTCGTGGTTTCCATATACCGGATACCCTGCAGGAACTGTATCACCAAGACTGGTAAAGTCAAAGTGGTTATAGTTTGCACCAAGTCTCAAGTACGGGTCAAACCAAGTCAAACTTCCGGTTGGAATTTTGAAACGCAGACCCAAACCTGCATTAATAAACAATTCATTATCGATACGAAGTCTGTCATTATCAATTTCGCCGACTGATGCGGTCAAATCCACATCGAAGTAACGGTTCAGATTTCTGATAATAGACAATTTAGACAATGGAGGTACAATGCTGTAGTTGTGGTAATTGAAGAATTCATTAAACACACCACGAACCGACGTATAGTCAACTGCGTGCGCACCTACCGTAATAGCCCAAGGATCTCTCTGATTCTGGGCATTCAAAACAGTACTGCTCATAAACAGTACCATTAGAGCGGTTAATAATAGATTAAACTTTTTCATTATCAAATATTTAGTGTTTTAATTTTACTTTCTCACTATATGATACAGCGGCAAATTTAAGAATTCTTTATGATTCTATCCAAATCTCTCCTTAAATCTTTTCGCTTTATCGTTTCTCTTTTATCATATAATTTCTTGCCTCTCGCCAAATAAATTTTGAGCTTCGCCAGTCCTTTCGAATTGATATACAGGCTGGTAGCCACGATAGTCAATCCGGTTTCCTTGGTTTTACGCTCTAATTTTTTGAGTTCATTTTTTTTTAATAATAATTTTCTGTCGCGTCTGGTTTTATGATTAAAGTGAGTTCCCCAATCATATTCATCTACAAACATATTAATAATATACAATTCTCCATCCTTGAATTGGCAAAAACTTTCAGAAATACTTGCCTTACCCATCCGGATCGATTTAATTTCGGTCCCGAAAAGCTGAATTCCGGCGTCGTAACTGTCCAAAAGCTCATATTCAAAACGCGCTTTCTTATTTTTTATGTTTATCTCTCCCTGTAGTTTCAATCAGTTAGTTTTTGTACCTTTGCACCAATTTTTAACAAACCATACATTTATATATATGTTGACAGTATCAAATCTTTCGCTTCAGTTTGGCAAAAGAGTTTTATTCGACGAAGTTAATATAAAATTTACAAATGGCAACTGTTACGGCATAATTGGTGCCAACGGTGCCGGTAAATCGACTTTTCTCAAAATCCTTTCCGGTGAACTCGATCCGACTTCGGGTCATGTATCGCTCGAAAAGGGGAAAAGAATGTCGGTATTCGAACAGGACCACTTCAAATATGACGACTACACCGTGCTCGACACCGTACTGAGAGGAAACAAAACACTGTACGACATCAAAGAAGAAATGGATGCGCTGTATGCAAAGCCTGATTTCTCGGAAGCCGACGGAATCAAAGCGGGAGAACTCGGTGTGCATTATGAGGAAATGGGCGGATGGAATGCAGAATCAGATGCGTCATCGCTGCTTTCAAATGTAGGCATTGAACCCGAAATGCATTATACGCTGATGGGCGATCTCGACAACAAAGCAAAAGTCAGAATCCTGCTTGCACAGGCGCTGTTTGGAAATCCGGATGTGCTGATTCTGGACGAGCCGACCAACGAGTTGGACGTTTACACCATCTCGTGGCTTGAAGATTTTCTGGCAGATTATGAAAATACTGTGATTGTGGTTTCTCACGACCGTCACTTCCTTGACGCTGTCTGTACCCATATCGCAGACCTCGATTTTGGAAAAATCAATCTTTATTCGGGTAACTATACTTTCTGGTATCAGTCATCACAGCTGGCAGCAAAACAAAAAGCACAGCAAAACAAAAAGGCTGAAGAGAAAAAGAAGGAATTGCAGGAATTTATCGCAAGATTCAGTTCAAACGTCGCAAAAGCAAAACAGGCAACCGCCAGAAAAAAGATGATTGAGAAACTGAATATTGAAGACATCAAACCATCGTCGAGAAGATATCCGGCACTGATCTGGGAACAAAGCAGAGAAGCAGGCGATCAGATTCTTGAGATCAACGATCTTTCTGCATCTGTGGACGGTGAAGTGCTGTTTAAAAATGTAAATATCAATCTGAAAAAAGGAGACAAAATCGGTTTGTTTTCAAGGAATTCAAAAGCTGTTACCCAGTTTTTGGAAATCATTTCGGGAAATGCAAAACCCGATTCGGGCGAATACAATTGGGGTGTAACCACCACACAGGCCTATCTGCCGCTTGACAATACAGAATTTTTCAAAGACGACATCAATCTGGTGGACTGGCTCAGACAGTTTACACAGGTGGAAGAGGAAAGACACGAAGAATACATGAGAGGTTTTCTCGGAAAAATGCTTTTCTCGGGTGATGAGGCGCTGAAAAAATCATCCGTCCTTTCGGGTGGTGAAAAAATGAGATGTATGTTCTCAAGAATGATGCTTCTCAGGGCCAATGTACTGCTGATGGATGAACCTACCGCTCACCTCGATCTGGAATCGATTACCGCATTGAACAATTCGCTTCAGAATTTTAAAGGTACAATACTGATGGCGTCTCATGACCACGAGCTGATCAGCACCGTCTGCGACCGTATCATCGAATTCACACCAAACGGAATCATCGACCGTTATATGAATTATGACGAATTCCTGGAAGACAAACGGGTGAAGGAATTGAAAGCCGAAATGTATTCGTGATTCAACCGAATACTTCAAAAATAATAAAAGACGCGTTTTGCGTCTTTTTTTGTTAACTTTCGAAAGTAAAATTAACCTTCAATAATTTTAATTAATGATTCCGGGGAAAATCGTTTTGTCAATTTTATTTTCTTTCATTCTTTTCGGCTGTAAGAATCAAACTCATAACCAAGTTATTAAAGAAAGAATAAAGTCAGAAATTTTAAAAGAAAAGATAAACGAATTGATCCCCTTATTAAAAAGAGATGAACGTCATCCCGAAGAAATATCAATTGGAATTCTCACCGGTCTGAACAGTATTTATACAACGATTTATTCAATGGACTGTGACGAAGGCGAATACTACAAATTTGACTTCGAATTAAATGAATATAACATTCCAATATATTTGAATTCAGAAAGTTATAAACCCGAAAGGTTTTTTAATTTAAATGATTTAACAATAATTTCAAACAGATTTGAAGATACCGGATTTTACTGTGATGATTATTTTTATGTCTGGTCAAGAATTTCTTCCTTAAATGAAGATTTTAAAATTGAAAAAACAGTCACTTCTGAAAATAATGATCCAAATGAAATTATATACAAAGATGAAGACAAAGTCTTTTTTCGAAACAATATTAAGGTGATTTTAGAGGAACCGGAGAAAGAATTTTGAAACAGGAATTTGTTTCTAAAGAACAAAGATGAATATGATAAAATTGATGCCAACACCATTTAAATAAAAGATTATGAAATTAAAACCCATAAAAACTGAAGCAGACTACAATGAAGCGCTGAAAAGACTGGAAGAAATTTTTGACGCAGCAATCGGTACTGACGAGAGTGACGAAGCAGATATTCTCGGATTAATGATTGATGATTATGAGAAAAAATATTATCCGATTGATGCACCCGATCCGATTGAAGCAATCAAAATCAGAATGGAAGAAATGCATCTCAAACAGACTGACTTGGTCGATGCTATCGGTGGGAAAAGCAGAGTTTCTGAAGTGCTCAGCCGGAAAAGAAAGCTCACTGTGAAAATGATCAGAAAACTTACCAAAAAACTTAATCTTTCACCTGAGACTCTGATTGGAGAGTATTGATTAACCCTTCCTCACCACCGGCAGAATCTCATTTTTTTCCAATGCAAATCTTTTGATTTCTTCGTCCGAAAGTTTGTTTGACAAAATGACTTTTTCAACTTCAAATCCGGCCGATTTCAGCGTGTCATAATAATCCATACCGTAAACCCTAACATGATCATACTGTCCGAATTTTTCAATCCGTTCTTTTTTGTCGGTAATCGTCGGGTCTTCAAAAGTTTTATCGAGCTGATAACGGATCGGCACCTGAAAGATTCCCCAGCCGCCGGGCTTCATCACCCGATACAGTTCAGACAGTGCTTTTTTGTCATCCGCCACATGTTCCAAAACATGATTGCAAAAAATTACATCAAAAGAATTGTTCTCAAAAGGAAGATTTTGAATATCCGCTTTTACATCCGCTATCGGTGAATTGAGATCACAGGTTGTATAATCCAGATTTTGAAGTTTTCTGAATCTTTTGTAAAAAGACTGTTCGGGCGCCATGTGCAGCACCTTTAAATTATCCTTAAAAAATCCGGTTTCATTTATCAGATAAAGCCACATCAGCCGATGTCGTTCGAGCGAAAGCGTACCCGGCGAAAGCACATTTTGTCTTTGCTTTTCATAACCGTAAGGAAGAAACTCACGATAACTTCTGCCGTCGATCGGATCGGTGTATCGGTCACCTTTATATATATACACCAAAACCGGTCGTGCCCAAATGCTCATTCTGATCAGCCAGGTCCTCGGAAAAAGATTGATGATTTTTTTAAACAGAGATTTCAAATTTCTCCAGAATTTTAGGAATATAAATAACCAGACTGACGACCAGCGCATTGATTGAAGCCAAAAAAGTTGCACCCGCTGCAACGTCCTTTACCCTTTTGATGATTTCTTCTCTTTCGGTGGTCACCCGGTCCGATAGCTTTTCGATCGCAGTATTCAGATATTCTGCAATTCCGATTGCAAAGGTTGAAAAAAACAGAAACAGAAATTCAGTCCGATCAACGCCAAGCCAAAGCGCCACCAGCATATTTGCAATCAAAACGCCAAACCAGATTTGTACGTTTCTTTCGGATCTCAGTCCGTACCAGATGCCTTCAAGCGCATATCTTGATGATTTCAGGAATCTGAACATCCCAATTATTTTTTATACAAAAAGGGTTCTTCCTCATCCGATTGGATACCCAGCGCTTCATATACATAACGGTAAGTCGAAAGCAGTCTCGGTTTCCCGTCAATGATTGCAGCATCGTGTTCAAAATGCGCAGAAGGCTGTTTGTCTCTTGTGGTAACCGTCCAGCCGTCGTTGTGAAAACGGACTTTATCGGTTCCCAGATTGATCATCGGTTCAATGGCAAGTGCAATTCCTTCTTTCAAAACTTTTCCGGTTCCTCTTCGACCGTAATTCGGCACCTGCGGATCTTCATGCATCTCTCTTCCCAAACCGTGACCGACCAGTTCTTTGACCACACCGTAACCGTGACTTTCGCAATAGGTCTGAATCGCATGACCGATATCTCCCACCCGATTTCCGGGCAGCATCTGAGCGATTCCGATATAGAGTGATTCTTTTGTGATTTTGAGTAATTCTTTGACTTCGGCACTGACTTCACCCACCTCAAAAGTATAGGCATGATCGCCGACAAATCCGTTCATCAGCACACCGCAGTCAACCGAGATGATGTCTCCGTCTTTGAGCGGTTCTTCATTCGGAATTCCGTGTACCACCTGTTCGTTGGGCGACATACAGAGCGAATTCGGAAATCCGCCGTAACCCAAAAATGCAGGTTCTCCGCCATGGTCTTTGATAAAATCATGCGCCATTTTATCAATTTTGATTGTGCTCACTCCCGGTTTGATTTCGGAAGCAACCATTCCGAGCGTTTTTGAAACCAGTTGGGCGCTCAGATACATCAGTTCGAGTTCTTCTTTTGTTTTTAAATGAATCATATTCCGAAAAATCCTCTTTTCTTCTTCTTTTGTTTGTAAACTCCGTGTTCGCCGATTGAAAATTCAATTCGTCTGTTGATGATCTCAACCACTTCGCCCCAACCGGGAAATCCGCCCAGGTTTCTGTCGTCAATAAAAACATCCGCATTGATCTTTCGGCTCTGATCCTTTCCGCTGAATACTTCTTCTTCAAAACTCGAATTGACCGCATAAAATTCAATCCCGTTTTTTCGGCAGAATTCAACCGCTTCATCAAGTCTTTCACCATAACGGTAGGTCCACAGAATCAACCGGTGACCCTGTGACTGCAACTGTTTCAGAGAATCAAATGCAAACAGCATCGGTTTACCGATTTTCGGATAGGCATCTTCTACAATGGTTCCGTCAAAATCAACTGCAATTATATAGCTCTTCATCGATTCCATTTTCTTTTGGACTGCAAAAATACTAATTAATTTTGGAGCAGTACTTCTCCTGTCATTTCTTCCGGAATCGGAATTTCCATCAATGTCAGCAGCGTGGGTGCAATATCGCCAAGCTTGCCGGCCTTCACCTTATATTTATTTTCGTTCTGAACCAAAATCACAGGTACCGGACTTTTGCTGTGTTGGGTATTTGGCGATCCGTCCGGATTAACCATCACATCCGAATTTCCGTGATCCGCGAGTATGATGACCGAATAACCGCCTTCGAGCGCAGCATTTATCACTTTTTCGGCACAGCTGTCAACGACTTCAGCCGCTTTTAAAGCCGCTTCAAAAACGCCGGTATGTCCGACCATATCCGTATTTGCAAAATTCAGACACACAAAATCAGCAGTTCCGTTTTTGAGTTCGGGAACTATTTTTTCGGTAATCTGATAAGCTGACATTTCAGGTTTCAGATCGTAAGTCGGCACATCTTTTGGCGAAGGGCAGAGAATTCTGCTTTCGCCTTTGAATTCTTTTTCGCGTCCGCCCGAAAAGAAAAAAGTGACATGCGGATATTTTTCGGTTTCAGCAATTCTGATCTGTGTTTTTCCGTTTTTTTCAAGCACTTCACCCATCGTATTCGGAATTTCTTTTTCGTCATAAACCACTTCGACACCTTTAAAAGTTTTGTCATAGTTGGTCATGGTCACATATCTGAGTTCCATAGCCTTCATCCCGTAATCAGGGAAATCGCTTTGGGTCAGCACCTGAGTGATTTCGCGTCCGCGGTCGGTTCTGAAATTAAAATTAATCACCACATCACCTTCTTCAATCAGACCCGATTTGTCGACGGTAATCGGTTTTAAAAATTCGTCTGTAATTCCTTCATCATAAGACGCTTTGATCGCTCCGATCGGATCATTGCTTTCCTTTCCGATTCCTTTCACCATCAGATCATAAGCGAGTTTCACCCTTTCCCAGCGTTTGTCACGATCCATCGCATAATAACGACCGACGATCGAAGCCAGTTTTCCGGTGGTTTCGTTCATGTGCTGCTCCAACTGACCGATGAATTCAACCGCACTGTGCGGATCGCAGTCACGACCGTCTGTAAATGCATGCACATATACATTGTCGGTCAGACCAAAAGTTTTTGCCGCATCCAAAAGTCCGAGCAGATGGTTGATGTGCGAATGGACACCTCCGTTTGAAACCAAACCTATAAAATGAACTTTCTGACCGCTTTCTTTTGCATATTGAAATTCCGAATTCAAAACGCTTTCATTCAAAAATGATTTGTCCTGAACCGCCATATTGATTCTCACCAGATTCTGGTAAACAATCCTTCCGGCGCCGAGATTCATGTGTCCGACCTCAGAATTTCCCATCTGTCCTTCGGGAAGTCCTACCTGCAGACCGTAAGTTATCAGCGTCGCATTCGGATATTTCTCGAAACAGCTGTCCATAAAAGGAGTGTTTGCCTTTTCAATAGCCGATACTTTTGGATCACGGTTGATTCCCCAGCCGTCCAAAATCATCAGCATCGCTTTTTTACTCATAAGTGTAATATTCTAATTTTTGTGAAGTCTTTTTTAATTTGCCACATCGTTGATGAATTTGATCCTCATCAGCCTCAGTTCCTCTTCGTCATATACATTTCCAAATTCTTCAAGCAGATTTGACATCGAATCATTGTCCGCCTCGAGCAGAAAATCATGAATTTCTTCCTGCTGGTCTTCGTCCAAAACATTGTTCAGATAATATGAAATATCGAGTTTTGTGCCCTGATAAACAATGCTTTCCATTTCAGAGATCAATTCATCCATCGATAAACTTTTTGCTTCTGCCATGTCTTCGAAATCAATCTTTCTGTCAACGCTTTTGATGATATATACCTTGTGGTTTGATTTGTCGGCAACACTTCTGATCACCATTTCATCGGTTCTTTCAATGTTATTTTCTTCCACATATCTGGCAATGAATTCAACAAACGGTTTTCCGAATTTCATCGCCTTTCCTTCTCCCACGCCAAACACATTGGTCAATTCTTTGATCGATGTCGGATACAGCATAGTCATATCGTCAAGACTCGGATCCTGAAAAACTGCAAATGGCGGAATACCGTGTTGTTTTGCAATTTTCTTTCTCAAATCTCTCAGATGTTTCAGCAGTTCTTCATCAAAAACTGCAGGTGCCTGAACTCCCGAATCTGATCCTGCACGATCCATCAATTTCTTGTAATCAACATCTTCGGCAATCAAAAATTCTTCGGGCGATTTGATAAATCCTTTCCCTTTTTCGGTCAGTTTCAGTATGCCGTAGGTTTCAATTTCCTTGAACAGAAAATCTCTCACAATCAGCTGACGGACAACACTCTTCCAGTAATAATCTTCTTTGTCCTTTCCGGCTCCGAAGAAATCTTCAATCTTCAAATTATATGATTTGACAATCGAATTTTCTTTACCGACAATCACATTGACAAGATCATTGATCCGCAGTACTTCTTTGGTATCTCTTACGATTTCGAGCACCAGTTGTGCATCTTCCATCGCATCAACCATCTTCTTCGGATTGCGCATATTGTCGTCCATATTGGCACCCAAACCGTTGATTTCGTCAAATTCTTCACCAAAATAATGAAGCAGGAATTTTCTCCTCGACATGGAAGTTTCGGCATAAGCCACCACTTCGTTCAAAAGCTGCAATCCGACCTCTCTTTCGGCAACCGGTTTGTTGGAAAGAAATTTCTCGAGTTTTTCAATGTCCTTGTAATCATAAAGCGCCAGACAATAACCTTCACCGTCATCTCTTCCCGCACGGCCGGTTTCCTGATAATAGCTCTCAAGACTTTTCGGCATATCGTAATGAATCACAAAACGAACATCGGGTTTGTCGATCCCCATTCCGAATGCGATGGTTGCTACCACCACATCTGCTTCCTCCATCAGGAACATATCCTGGTGGCGGGTTCTGGTTTTGGTATCCAGTCCGGCATGATAGGGAATCGCTTTGATGCCGTTCACCTGCAGCAATTGTGCAAATTCTTCAACTTTCTTTCGGCTGAGACAATAGACAACACCCGATTTGCCGGCACGCTGGTGGATAAATTTTACAATTTCCTTGTCCTGATTGATCTTTGGTCTAACCTCGTAAAAAAGATTGGGACGATTAAAAGATGCCTTGTAAACCATTGCATCAAGCATTCCCAAAGTTTTTTGGATATCGTCCTGAACTTTTGGAGTTGCAGTTGCGGTCAGCGCAATAACCGGTGCATCACCGATCTTGTTGATGATGTGTTTCAGATTTCTGTATTCGGGTCTGAAATCGTGTCCCCATTCAGAGATACAGTGTGCTTCATCAATTGCAAAAAATGAAATTTTGACAGTTTTGAAAAAATCGATGTATTCGTCCTTGGTCAACGATTCGGGCGCGACGTACAGCATTTTGGTCACTCCGCTTCTGATGTCGTCCATCACCTTTTTGGTCTGCGTCTTGTTCAATGACGAGTTCAGCACATGCGCCACATCTTCATCCGACGAAATACCCCGAACTGCATCCACCTGATTTTTCATCAGTGCGATCAGCGGTGAAACGATGATGGCCACTCCTTCAGAAATCAGTGCAGGCAACTGATAGCAAAGCGACTTTCCGCCGCCTGTCGGCATCAGCACAAACACATCCTTCCCTTCCAGCAGACTGTTGATGATCTCTTCCTGTTTCCCTTTAAACTTTTCAAAGCCAAAGTACTTTTTCAAATAAATAGATAAATCTCCTCGACTATTCATATTTGATAAAAAGACTGTTTTATAATTTTTATTTCTTTAATTCGAATTTTCAAAGTCACTCTTCCGATCAGAAATCAGATTTTAAACTTTTTAAATTTACAAAATTCTGATTACCTCCGAATAAGTTTGTAAAATTTTTCATTGCTCTTTTGAATAATATTCAATGAAATAATTTTATGTACTTTTGAAAATTCAATTTTATGATTGAATTTCACGGTCGAACGACCTAAAGTACAAAATAAAATAACACGGGCAAAATCTTTTGGATTTGAAAAATCAAGAATTAATAAAAACAGCTCAGACTGTTTTTCAGGACGAAATTAATGAACTTCTTCATATTGCTCAAACAATTGGAGATGAGTTTGCTCAGGCGGTCAATCTGATATACAATACCAAAGGAAAAACGGTGGTGGTCGGAATCGGAAAAAGCGCACATATCGCAACCAAAATGGTGGCAACTTTCAACTCAACCGGAACGCCCAGCCAATTTTTGCATGCAGCAGAAGCCATCCACGGAGATCTGGGTCTGCTTCAACCCGAAGATGTGGTGATCTGTGTGTCAAAAAGCGGAAACAGTCAGGAAATAAAAGATATTGCACCCATACTCAAAAAGAATGCTGCTGCGCTGATCGGACTGACCGGAAATTCGGATTCTGCACTGGCAAAACATTCGGATGTCGTACTCAATGTTAACATCAGCCGGGAAGCATGTCCGAACAATCTCGCGCCGACTTCAAGCACCACTGCACAGCTGGTAATGGGTGATGCACTTGCGGTTGCACTGATGAAAATGAAACATTTCGGAAGTGAAGATTTTGCAAAATTTCATCCGGGCGGTGCACTTGGAAAAAGACTGCTTTGGAGTGTTGAGGATGCAATGGATTTTTCGCAAAGACCGATCGTACAATCGGATTCTTCTGCTTTTGAAGTGATTGATTCAATCTCTTCGGGCAAACACGGAATCACTGTGGTTGTTGACGGCAATCAGATCAAAGGTGTGATTACCGACGGTGACCTAAGAAGGATGATGCACAAACACAAGGACATCAGAGATTTGCAGGCAAAAGATATGCTGTCTGCAAATCCGAAGACCATTTATAAAGGTGAAAAAGCAGTCGATGCTTTCAATCTGCTCAGAGATTACAACATCGGTCAGCTGGTGGTTGTGGACAGCGATAAAAATTATATCGGAATACTCGATCTTCACGCATTGATGAAACATGGAATAGAAAGTTAGATGGACACTAATAAAGGTGAAGAAAAGGAATTGTCGTTCCTGGGTCATGTTTTTGAATTGAGAGGCCATTTGATCAGATCGATTGTCGCAATTCTGATCGGAGCCATTGTCTGCGCAGTTTTCTGGCGAACGATCAATGACAAATTCATCATGGCGCCTCTGAAATATGAATTTCCAACCTATCGCGCATTAAATTTTCTGGGTGAAAAAGTCGGAATCGGTCAGATTTACGAACCGGGATTTAATTATACACAGGAACTGAAAAATCTGAATCCGTCGGGTCAGATTACTGCACAGATTTATGCCATCCTCATCTGCGGATTGATTATCGCGATTCCGTATGTGGTATGGGAAATCTGGAGATTTATCAAACCCGGACTTCATCCTAAAGAAGCAAAAAATGCAAACGGAACCGTCTTCGCAGTCAGCTTTTTCTTTCTGACGGGCGTGCTGTTCAGCTATTTTTTTATGCTTCCCTTTTCGGTTCAGTTTCTGTTTACCTACAATCCTTTCGGCGTTTCAAACGAATGGACGCTTTCGAGTTATACTTCGCTTTTTGTTCAGACACTGCTTGGAATGGGAATCGTATTTCTGTTTCCGGTATTCACCTATTTCCTGGCAAAAATGGGGATACTTTCGCCCCAGTTTTTAAGGACTTACAGAAAACATGCGCTGGTTGTGATTCTGGTCATTGCGGCCATCATCACACCGTCCGACATCATGAGTATGCTGATCGCTGCTATGCCGCTGATACTGCTTTATGAAGTCAGCATCTGGATCACTGCCTATGTGTTTAAAAAACAAATCAATGAGGAAAAGAAAGAAATGGTGAAAAAATGACAAAAGTCTTGATATATTATGCATGCATAATAAATTATTTTTATTAAATTTACATCCTTATAAAATCTTAATTCAAAGAGTATGAAAATCTTAGTTTGTATAAGCAGTGTACCCGACACCACTGCAAAAATAAATTTTACGGCAGATGGGAAATCTCTGGACAAAAACGGAGTTCAGTTTGTGATCAATCCGCATGATGAATACTGTCTGACCCGTGCGGTTCAGCTTCAGGAAACCCAGGGAGCAACCGTAACCGTAATCACGGTCAGTGATGCATCGGTTGAACCGGTCATCAGAAAAGCACTGGCTATCGGTGCAAATGATGCAATCCGTGTCAATTCAGATTCAGGCGACGGATTCTTTGTTGCCACTCAAATTGCAAAAGCAGCAAAAGACGGCGGTTATGACATCATTTTGGCCGGACGTGAATCAATCGATTTCAACGGCGGAGAAGTTCCGGGATTTGTTGCCGGAATGCTTGACTATCCGTTTATCAATGGCTGTATAAATCTGAAAGTTGAAGGAAATGCTGTAGAAGCGGTTCGTGAAAGCGACAGCGGAAAACAAACCATCACTGCAAATTTCCCGGTTGTCATCGCTGGAGAAAACGGTCTGGTTGAAGATTCTGAACTGAAAATCCCGAATATGAGAGGAATTATGTCGGCAAGAACAAAACCGCTGAATGTGGTTGAACCCGAACAGACAGCTTCAAAACTGAATGTGGTCGGCTATCAGAAACCGGCTGAGAGAGGAAATGTGAAAATGATCGACAAGGACAATGTGGCTGAATTGGTCAGACTGTTACACGAAGAAGCAAAAGTTATTTAATCAACTCAAAAAAGAAGAAAAATGGCAATTTTAGTATATGCAGAATCCCATGAGGGACAATATAAAAAAGCAGCATTCGAAGCAGTTTCTTATGCAAAATCGATCGCTGATCTGTCAGGCGACAGTGTAACCGCAGTTGCAATCAACGCGACAGATTCTTCAGATGCGCTGTACAAATACGGTGCTTCAAAAGTTTTGAAAATCAACAGCGACGCATTGAAAGACTTTTCACCAAATGCTTATGCAAAAGCGATCTCAGAACTGAAAGACGGTGACACCATCGTTCTTCCCGCTACCAGCGACGCATCAAGCTTTGCTCCGATCCTGGCGCTGAAAACAGGTTTTTCACTTGTGACCAATCTGACTGCTGCACCAAGCAGCGTTTCACCTTTTACAGCCGAAAGAAAATCTTTTTCGGGCAAAGGAATTGAAACCATTCAGGTTACCGATGGCGGAAAAGTACTGACCGTGCTTCAGAATGCATTCGGAACCAAAGAAAATCCGGTTTCGGGAGCCGAAGAAGCTGCAAGTGTGAGTGTGAGCGATGCTGATTCAAAAGAAAAAATCACAAAAACCGAACAGGTATCAACCGGAGCAATCGATCTGAAAGATGCTGAAATCGTTGTTTCGGGCGGTCGCGGTATGAAAGGACCCGAAAACTGGGGAATGATCGAAGAGCTGGCAAAACTGCTCGGCGCAGCAACCGCATGTTCAAAACCGGTTGCCGATATGGGCTGGAGACCTCACTCTGAACACGTGGGACAGACCGGTAAAGCGATTTCGCCAAAACTGTACATCGCAATCGGAATCTCGGGTGCCATCCAGCATCTGGCGGGTGTGAACTCATCCAAAACCATAGTGGTGATCAACAGCGATCCGGAAGCACCTTTCTTCAAATCAGCAGATTACGGAATTGTGGGAGATGCATTTGAAATTCTTCCAAAACTGAATGAAGAAGTGAAAAAATTCAAAGGAGCTTAAACTCCGGAATTTTTATCCAAATACAAATCCGTCCAAATGGGCGGATTTTTTTATTGATTAATTCTCAACTTATTCTACATTTGCTATTCAAAAAATTAATCCAACAGGTTGAAAACAAACAATTACTTTTTTCAATCATTCCTGACTCTGGCTTTTGCAGCGGTCATTTTTTACACAGCCAAACCTTTTTTACCCGAAAGACTTTTTGAAGAAACCAAAACCGATTCAAAAAATATAATCATTGACAGTCTGATGATTCAGGCAGCCAATGAAGCAGAGAATAATCCCAAAACCGGAAAAAACGATTCAACAGAATTATCAAATCAAATTCCAAAAGAATATGACGGCAATGAATATCTGATCCGTTTTTATGAAGCATTGCGTTCACTTGAAAATGATTCGGGCCGAAAAGTCAGAATTGCATATTACGGTGATTCAATGATAGACGGCGATCTGATTACCCAGGATCTGAGAGAACATTTTCAGGACAGATTCGGCGGCGGCGGAGTCGGTTTTGTGCCGATCACTTCAGAATCTGCAAAATCGAGAGCAAGCATTGTCCATCAGTTTTCATCCGACTGGAAAGATATTTCATTTGTCACCAACTTCAAACCAAAACCCAGTTTCGGTCTGAGCGGACATGTATTCTTTATCACCGACAGCATCGGTTCGGCATGGCTCAAAATCAGACCGACTGCCTATAAAAAACACAACAGCAGTTTGGATCAGATCACTTTGTATTACGGAAAATCAAAAAACCGTTCGGGAACGGTCAACCTGCAGCCGCTGATTGCAGACAGTCTTCTGAATTCGATCAGACTGAGTCCAAAAGGAAATATTGCCGATCTCCAGTTCAGACATGCGGCAGAAATTCCGTTTTACGGTGTCAGTTTGGATGAACCAAACGGCCTGAATCTCGATAATTTTTCGAGCCGCGGCAACTCGGGTCTTCCGTTTTCGCTTTTTGATACCCAACTGATGAATGATTTTGACAAATCGCTTGATTACGATCTGATTGTTCTTCATTTTGGTGCAAATGTGCTCAGCTACGGCAAAAAAGATTACAGCTGGTACGGAAATTCAATGACCAAAGTGGTCAATCATCTGAAAGAATGTTTTCCCAACACCGACATACTGATCATTTCAACTGCGGACAAAGCTTCAAAGGTGGATGGGAAAATGCAGACCGATCCGAGTGTTGCCCATCTGCTGGAAGCCCAAAGAAATTATGCAATGCTTACCCAATCCGGATTTTTGGACCTGTATGATCTGATGGGCGGCGAAAACAGTATGGTGAACTGGGTGGACAGCGAACCGTCGATGGCAAATAAGGATTACACTCATTTCAACAGCCGCGGTGCAGAAAAAATCGCAGGGCTGATTTACAATCAAATCATAAAAGGATATGAAGATTTCAAAAAAAACAATTGAACTGAGAATACTGTCAATCGTGCTGCTGCTGATCCCGCTGACCGGCTGTGCGCAGAGCGATAAGGAAATTAAAAACGATACGGTTTTATGGTCATTTTTTGATAAAATCAAATCCAATCAGGAACATAACGACCGGGTGATCACGATTGTCCATATCGGTGATTCACATCTGCAGGCGGGCATACTGCCTGAAGAAATCAGAAGCAGACTGCAGCAGGAATTCGGAAATTCGGGTTTTGGGTTTACTTTTCCCTATCAGCTCGCAAAGACAAACGGAACCGATCTGATCGAATACAATTCCAACATCGAATGGCAAAGTCAGCGGATCGTTTTTGAAAATTTGGGTTATCCGGTCGGTTTGAGCGGAATTGCATTTTTCACCGATCAGCCCGACTTTTATCTGAATCTGAAAGTTAAAGATCCAAAATATGAATTTAACCAAATCAGAATTTTTTCACCCGACAATCAATCCGGATTTAAAATTTCTCAAAACCAAAATGAAGATCCTGCCGAATTGAAAAATGATTCATTTCAAACCATTGCAAAATTCAAAGATGAAATCACAACGGTCAGTCTGATTCCAAACGGAAACAGCAGTCAGTATGCGCTGAACGGACTGATACTTGAAAACGGAAAATCGGGAATCCTTTATCATTCGATCGGTGTCAACGGTGCAAAATTTACAGATTACAACAAATACCAGCTGTTTTTTGACCAATTGGCCGAATTGAAACCTGATCTGATCATCATTTCGCTCGGGACCAATACCGCATTTGACAAAGCAGATTATTCGCTGTCCGATTTTGAAAATCACATGGATGAATTTCTTGACAATCTGAAATCAAGAAATATTGATGCGCCGATGCTGGTAACCACACCGCCGCCTGCGCTCAGAGCCAAAAAAGAACAAAATCCAAAAGTTCCCGAGTTTGGCGATGATCTGATCGGAAGATCGAAACAGCTCAATTATGCAGTTTGGGATTTGTATCTGTTTCTGGGCGGTTATGAAAATACACAACAGTTGATCAGCGAAGGACTTTGGGCAGAAGACCGGATTCATTTTTCGGAAAAAGGTTACAAACAGCAGGGAGCGGCACTGGCTGATGCCATCATCAATTCGTATCGTGAATATCAAAAATCAAAAGATTAACCGATGTTCGGACTGCCGGAAATAACATTAGATCAAATCAAAACCTGGCTGGTTTATGATCCGGAAAATCCACTGCTGTTCGGCAGCGGACTGTTTCTGATCATCTTTCTGATTTTTTATCTGGTTTATATACTGACCCGAAAACACGTCTGGTTCAGATCGGTTTATGTGATACTGTTTTCGCTGTTTTTTTATTACAAAGCCGGCGGAATGTTCTGGTTTCTGCTGCTGATTGTTTCGGTCACCGACTATCACATCGCCAAAATGCTGCACCGGTCAAAAAAGGACAGCATCAGAAAACTCTGGCTTTTCACAAGCGTGCTGATCAATCTCGGTCTGCTCGCACATTTCAAATACACCAATTTTCTTTTTGACAGTCTCAACGATCTGTTCAGCAGCAATTTTGCGATTCAGGACATCATACTGCCGATCGGGATTTCATTTTTTGTATTTGAAACCATGAGTTATACCATCGATATTTACAGACGTGAAATTGAGCCGGCAAGGAACTTTATGGATTTTGCATTTTTTGTGTGTTTCTTTCCAAAATTTGTCGCGGGTCCGATTGTCAGGGCAAAAGATTTTCTGCCGCAGATCAATCAGAAATTAACACTGACAAAGATACAGGCGAGTTCTGCACTGTTTCTGATCATCGGCGGTCTGATCAAGAAAAGTGTAATTTCGGATTATATCTCGATCAATTTTGTGGATCGGGTTTTTGATGCGCCCAACAGTTATACTTCGATTGAAAATCTGCTTGCGGTTTACGGTTATTCGCTTCAGATCTACTGTGATTTCTCGGGTTATTCTGATATTGCAATCGGTCTTGCACTGCTGATGGGTTTTGAGCTGAATGCAAATTTCAGAACACCCTATCAGTCTGCCAATATCACAGAATTCTGGCACAGATGGCATATTTCGCTTTCAACCTGGCTGAGGGATTATCTCTATATTTCAATCGGCGGAAACCGAAGAAGTTCGTTTTGGGGTTATCTGTTTCCGGCCTTATTTTTTGGCGGACTGATCGGCTGGTCGGCATTCAAATTTGAAAGCCATCCCTTGCCGCTTTATCTGAGTCTGGCGGGTCTGCTGATTTTCCTGCTGCCGATACTGCTGTCAAAAAATCGAAAAAAAGCTTCTTATGTCAATTTTAACCAGATGACGACCATGCTGCTCGGCGGTCTGTGGCACGGTGCCAGTTTCAGATTTGTAATTTGGGGTGCACTTCACGGTTTGGCCTTGGGTGTACACAAGACATTTAAAGAATACATTTCGAAAAAGACCGATGGCAAAAGAACGGTCAGCGGTTTTCTCAGCCGACTGGCGGGCGTTTTCATTACGTTTCAGTTTGTGAGTTTCTGCTGGATATTTTTCAGATCAAAAGATTTTGATACATCCATTCAGATGGTTCAAAACATTGCAGGACTTGATTTTAATTTTGACAACTGGCTGACGGTCATCCTTTCGTACCGGCATGTATTTCTGATTTTTCTGATCGGCTACATCTGGCATTTCATTCCTGAGCAGTTGCTGTTGAAAATGAAACTGATTTTTAATTCCTGTCCGATTGCGGTCAAATCAATTCTTGTGGCGGCAGTTTTCTGGCTGATTTATGCAACCGCATCAAGTGAGGTGCAGCCATTTATCTATTTTCAGTTTTAACGAATCCTTCCTCTTGGGTTTATAATTCATTGAAATTCAACACAGAAAGAACAGACGGTGTTTTCAAAACCTTGCAGAGTGATTTTTTATAGCCGAAAAATTTTCACAAACCGCAGATTTTATTAGATTTACAATTCAATGGAAAATTTGGTTAAACTAAATATCAAAGGAATTTCATACAGCCAGACCCAGACAGGCGCCTATGCTCTGATTATGGAAGAAGACATGGGCCACCGGAAACTACCGATCATCATCGGCAGTTTTGAGGCACAGGCGATTGCGCTTGCGTTGGAAAAAGACATCCATACGCCGCGTCCGCTGACGCATGATTTGTTTGTATCGATCGCCAAAGCTTTTTCATTTTGGGTAAAGGGTGTTTATATCCACAAGCTCGAGGACGGTGTTTTTTATTCGAACATACTGATTGAGGACCGCGACGGTCATCAGGAGGAAATCGATTCGAGGACTTCGGATGCGATTGCGCTTGCCATCCGTTTTGATGCACCGATTTATGCATTGGAAGCTGTGATGGAAAAAGCCGGAATTCATCTTGAAGTTCAGGAAAAAGAAGAGCAGAATCTGGCAAAAGCAATCAAAGAAATCGAGAAGGAAGTAAAAGAACCCAAATCTAAAGTTGATTTCAAATCAAAATCCAAATCAGAACTCGAAAAATTACTGAGAGAAGCAGTCAAAAATGAAGACTACGAGCTGGCTGCCAAAATCAGGGATGAACTCGACAAACGGTAACCAAATAAAATTTCTAAAACCAAAATGCAAATCAAATTCAGACTGACCGTGATGAACTTCCTGCAGTTCGCTGTATGGGGAGCTTATCTCACTTCGATGGGGAATTATCTCAGCTCGATCGGACTCGGTCCGCAGATCGGGCTTTTTTATGCGATGCAGGGAATCGTGTCCATCTTTATGCCGGCTCTGCTCGGAATCGTTGCCGACCGATGGATTCCGGCCCAAAAACTGCTCGGAATCTGTCACGGACTTGCTGCTCTGTTTCTGTTTTCTGCCGCCTGGTACGGAATGAACGCCGGTCAGGATGCTCAGTTTTCAATTCTGTTCTCACTGTATTCGCTGAGTGTCGCATTCTATATGCCGACCATCGCACTTTCAAATTCGGTTGCTTATGCTGTACTGGTCAACAATGGTTATGATACCATTCGCGATTTTCCGCCGATCCGGACTTTCGGGACCATCGGATTTATCATCGCAATGCTGTTTGTAAATTACGCCGGAATTCAGGACGGACAGTTCGCTTTTAATTTTGGAAATCACAAAGGTTTTCCAAGTTTTCAATACAGTTACAGTCAGTTTTTTGTTTCCGCATTTCTCGGTTTTGTACTGATGGTTTATTCGTTTACACTGCCAAATGTCGGTGTGAGCAAATCAAGAGAAAAGAAATCGCTGTACGATGCTTTGGGGCTGAAAGCATTCAGTCTGTTTAAAGAAAGAAAGATGGCAATTTTCTTTATTTTTTCAATGCTGCTCGGCGTTTCGCTGCAAATCACTAACGGTTACGCCAATCCGTTTATCACAAGTTACAAGGAAATTCCGGGTTTTGATGAAACCTGGGGTGCCAATAATGCAAATGCGCTGATCTCACTTTCACAGGTTTCCGAAACCCTCTGCATACTGTTGATTCCTTATTTCCTGAAAAAATTCGGAATCAAAAAAGTGATGCTGATGGCGATGGTTGCCTGGTTTCTCAGATTTGGTCTGTTTGCAACCGGCGATCCGGGTTCGGGCGTTTGGATGTTTGTACTTTCAATGATCGTTTACGGTGTTGCATTTGACTTCTTCAATGTTTCGGGTTCACTGTTTGTGGACAAAGAAACCGACAAAGATATTCGTTCGAGCGCACAGGGTGTGTTTATGATGATGACCAACGGATTTGGCGCAACGCTTGGAATGCTTGCCGCCGGAGCGGTTGTCAATCATTACGTATTTTCACAGACCGATCCGCATTTGCATTTGGAAGGATGGAAAATCTCGTGGACAATCTTTGCGATTTATTCGTTGATAGTTGCGATACTGTTTGCTGTCGTGTTCAAATACAAACACGAACCTGAAGAGATCAAAACAAAACATTAGTTTTTAATAAAAAATGTATCTTCGTATAAATTAAATCTTAATTCACATGGAAACAACACAGTCATTACATGAATTTGACCGGCCGGGGACACCGCCTGCAAATAATATGTCGCTGGCAATCATCGGAACCGTTTTGGGTCTTTGTTCACCCTGCTGTATCGGACTTATTGTCGGCATTATCGGAATTGTTCAGGCATCAAGCGTTAACAGCAAATTTGTCGCAGGTGATTATTTGGGTGCGGCATCGGCAGCCAAATCGGCAAAGACAATGGGCTATATTGCAATAGGACTCGGAGTTTTGGGTCTGATCATAAACATCATTTCAATCATTTCTTTTGGCGGCGTCAACGCTTACATGGAATATATACAGCAGTCAATGGGAGATTTGGGAATTGAATAATGATTTTGACAATCAATAAAAAGATTTTAAGCACTGCCGCAATTGCCATCGCAACTGTGGCAGGCTTATTTTATTTCTATTTTTTTGATCCGGCCGATACCAAAAATATTTATGTTTCGTGTACATTCAAAAATCTGACCGGCTGGGATTGCGCCGGCTGCGGCGGTCAGCGGGCATTTCACGAACTGCTTCATTTTGATGTTTTGGGCGCGCTCAGATACAATGCGCTTTTTGTAATTCTGTTTCCGTATGCGCTGATTCTGGTTTATTTTACGGCTCGACAGTTCATCACAAAAAAGCCGTTTCCAAAATCTTTTTGGTTTTCGAATAAAATGGCGCTGATTTTTGTGGCGGTTTTACTGGTTTTTATGATCATCAGGAATCTTCCGGTTTTTCCTTTTACCCTTTTGAGTACAACCGGCTGAAATCAGATTTTCCGTTTTTCATATCTGATAAACGAATAATCAAACTGATTTTTTTCGTCTTTTTTATGATCCTGTCTTGATACTTCCTGCCAAATTTCAGGATCGATTTCGGGAAACAGTGCATCGCCGTCCAGCCGATTGTAGATTTCTGTCAGCTCGATTGCATCAGCGATTTCCATTGATTCTTCAAAAATCTTTCCACCGCCGATGATGAAAATTTCCGGATCTGCTTTCAGTCCGATTTCAATTGCTTCTTCCAGCGAATGTGCAACTTCTACACCTTCCGAATGCCATCTTCTGTTTCGAGTGATGACGATATTGAGCCGGTTGGGCAAAGGTTTTCCGATCGAATCAAAAGTTTTTCTGCCCATCAGTATCGGATGTCCGCTGGTGATCTGTTTGAAGTGTTTCAAATCATCGGGCAGATGCCAGATCAGCTGATTGTCGTCACCGATTACGTTTTTTTCATTTTTTGCTACAACCAGAGTTATCATTTTTTTAATTTTCTGAATTTGTAATTCTTTTGAATCAAGCTTTTTTCGAGCCTAAATTATTTTAGAACCTTGTCAAGGTTAATTTTCAGCACTGCGAAAACCTTGACAAGGTTTTGAGAAAAACCCTTCAAGGGTTAGAAAAATTATTTCATTGCATCCTTTGCATCATTGAGCAGTTTGATCTGCTTTTCATATCCTGCCGACGGTTTTTCACGGTTTGCATTTACTTTGAGCTGAATCGCTTCATCGATCAGATTTTTCAGCATAACACCCAATTGCGGATTGTCTTTTGCGTAAAAATTGTACACCTGTTTGTAATTGTCTGCCAATTTTTTGGTCGAAGCCATATCATCCGAACTCATCATCCATTTGAAACCTCTTTCGAGTTTTGCACCCAAAGTCGGATTCTCAAATTTGGTGAAGAAATAGAATGAAACCACATCCGAAATGACTTTGAATTTTGATTTATCGTCAGCAGCAATCCAACCGTCGATCAGCTCACCGATCAGTTCGGGACTTGACTCAAGCACTTCTTCATCAAGATTTGAAAGTTCTTTTGCTCTGGAAGGATCGATTCTGAGGATTCCTACCGCAGCAGCAGACTGAACGCTGTAAGATTCGCTTTTCAGACCGCTTTCAAAAACACTGATATCGGTTTCGCCCATCTGATTGAGCTGACTGAGTGCAGCCGCTCTGACCGGTGTTTTCGGATCAGAAGTTGCCAGTTTTTTCAATACGGGCGTTGCTTTTGTTTTGACTTTTGAATCTTTTGGATCCAGGAAATTAATCGAACGGACACGAATTCCTTCATAAGCATCATTCAAACCATCGATCAGTGTATTCAGAGCCAGATCGTTTGTTGCCTGAGCGTCAGACAATTTTTTCAAAGCAAGAATTCTTGTAATCACATTGTCTTTTCCGTATTTGTACTGAGCCGAAAATGCTTCAGTCGATTTCGTGTCATTGAGTTCGCAAAGCAAGACCTGATCAGCATTCGGAATCACCGTATCCGGATTTTTTGATGCATCAAATTCAAAATTATTTTCCTTTTTTGCAGCTGCCCATACATGATAACGGGTCGGCTTTCCGTCGATGACTACATCTACTGCCAAAGGAAATTCAAAATAATTGCTCTGTGTCTGAACCAAAGTCAGTTTCACTTTTTTTGAAGCCGAATCATAGGTATAAGCCGAATTCAGTTTGGGATGACCGTTTGAAAAATACCATTGGTCAAAAAACCAGTTCAAATCTCTTCCGCTCACCGATTCCCAGGCAAGTCTCAGCTGAGCCGCTTCACCTGTCCCATACTGATTGTCACGAAGATATTTGTTCATTCCGGCAAAAAATGCATCGTCACCCAAATAATTTCTGAGCATGTGAAGGACTCCTTTTCCGCCTTTTTCATAAGAAACACGGTCAAACAGATCGAGTTGGGAATTGTAATGTTTACGAACCAGTTTTTTATAAAAATTGGATGCATCGTCTCTGTAATAATTCAGATCATCGTAACGGTCTTCTTCAGCCTTGTCTTTTCCGTATTTGTGTTCAAACCACAGATATTCGGAATAATTTGCAAAAGATTCGTTGACCGTAATATTCGCCTGGCTTTCCATGGTTACAAGATCGCCGAACCAGTGGTGAAACAGTTCATGCGCAATGGTTCCTTCCCAGATGTTCTTATCAATCAGCTGGCCGGGCTTCTGCTGTGCCCTTTCCTGATGAAGCACTGAGGTCGTATTTTCCATCGCACCGCTGACATAGTCACGTCCGACCATCTGTGCATATTTGTTCCAGGGATAATCATAATTGAGAATTTCGGAGAAAAACTGAATCATGGCAGGCGTGTCGCCAAAAATCTGTCTGGCATAAGGTTCATATTCATGTTCCACATAATAACTCACCTCCTTGCCTTTCCAGCTGTCTTTGACAATTGCAAAATCGCCGATTCCAAAAAAGAAAAGATAGGGTGCGTGTTTTTGGTCAAATTTCCAGTAATCGGTTCGTGTACCGTCCGAATTTTTGGTTTGTTTTTTCAGTTCGCCGTTTGACAGGGTCACATATTTGTCGGGAACGGTCAGATAGATTTCTTCCGAAGTTTTCTGATTGGGTGAATCTATGGTCGGAAACCAGACCGAGTTTGAATCGGGTTCTCCCTGCGTCCAGATCTGTGTCGGTTTGTTTGGATCTTCACCTCTCGGATTGATGAAATAAACTCCTTTTGCGTCCGAAATAGCAGCACCGCCCTTTTCTTTAACCTCGTTGGGACGAGCGGTATATTTGATATAGACAGTGTATTCCTGATCTTTTTTATAAGTTTTGTCCAGATCGATATACAGTTTCCAATCATCATTTTTAAAATTCAATTTCTTTTTTGACGAACCCTGAATCAGTTCCACATCGTGAATCAGCATTACTTTTGCATCGAGCGTCAGTTTGCTGGTATCATAAAAATGAGGTTTCAGCGTGATCCATGCCTCACCGTTAACCTGTTCTTTTTCATAATCAAATTTCAGATCGAGTTTGGTATGCACCAGATCATTGATTTTTTCTGCTTCTGCCCGATAGATATCGAGTTTTGGCTGATCTTCGCGATAGCTTGGCGGAAGTGTTTCAGGGGTTTGTGAAAATGAAAATGCCGAAAAGACAAAAACGGCAACGAGGCCAAAGATATATTTTCTCATCAGTTTAATTTTTTAATCATACGATTTTTCAGACTGACAAAGTTATTTGTTTCAAATCGGATTGCAACAAAGCGGACGGTTTTTCATAAAATTTAACGAAATTTTATCCTTTGATTTTCAGACTGATTGAGAGTCAGAGCCAAATGATAAAAATCAAAATTTAACATTTGGCAGGAAATTTGAACAAAACCAAGCCTAACTGTAAAAACAAAAACATGAAAAAGATGATTTCAACAGGCCTTATCTGCTTATTTTTCGGTTTCGGAATTCAGCAGTCAAGTGCTCAAAGTTACAACAATGCGTTGGGTCTGGGTATTGATTTGGGGGACGGTCAGACACTGGTCGGTCCGCAGTTTAAACACTTTTTTGATTCGGACAATGCGGTCAATGCGCAGGTACTGTTTGGTGACAATATCACCACCATCGGTGTTGATTATTCCTACAATCAGAAATTTGCAGGTACAACGCTCGGCTGGTATGTGGGTGTTGGTCCGCAGTTATCGTTTGTCGATAAGAAATATGCGGGCAGTGACAACACTTATGTTGCAATCCGTCCGGCAGTGGGTCTTGAATACAAGATTCCGACCGTTCCGCTCGGATTTCATTTTGACTGGAAACCCTGGTGGAATCTGACCAATGAATCGGATTTTGAAGCCGGAAGATTCAGCATCGGATTTAAGTACACCCTGAATTAATCAGGAAATTCCAAAAAATCAAAAGCCTGCTTTTCTGCAGGCTTTTTTTATGGTTTAATTTTAACACTGATCAGACAGCTACTTCTCCTTTGATATGCGGCCAGGGATCATAATTTTCCAATTCAAAATCTTCAAATTTGAAACTGAAAATATCCTTCACATCGGGATTGATTTTCATTGTCGGCAGTTTTCTCGGTTCGCGTGTCAGCTGCAGATTGATCTGGTCAAAATGATTTGAATAAATATGTGCATCGCCAAAAGTATGTACAAAATCGCCTTCTTTCAGACCACAAACCTGAGCCATCATTTTGAGCAATAAAGCATATGAAGCAATATTGAACGGAACGCCCAGAAAAATATCAGCACTTCTTTGATAAAGCTGAAGCGAAAGTTTTCCGTCAGCCACATAAAACTGAAAAAATGCATGACAGGGCGCCAAAGCCATTTTGTCAAGTTCGCCCACATTCCATGCTGAAACAATAATTCTTCGTGAATCCGGATTGTTTTTGATCTGATCGACTGCTGTTTTGATCTGGTCAACAGTTTCGCCGTTCGGTTTTCCCCAACATCTCCACTGATGGCCGTAAACCGGACCGAGTTCACCGTTTTCGTCTGCCCATTCGTTCCAGATTTTTACACCGTTGTCCTGAAGATATTTCACATTGGTATCGCCGTTCAGAAACCAAAGCAGTTCATAAATGATTGATTTGAGGTGTAACTTTTTGGTGGTCACCATCGGAAAACCTTCCTGCATATTGAAACGCATCTGATAACCAAATACACTTTTTGTACCGGTTCCGGTGCGGTCGCTTTTCAGCGTTCCCTGCTCCATTACGTGTTTTGCCAAATCCAAATACTGCTGCATAATCTTTTCTTTTAACTGATTTACAAAAATCGGATTTTAAAAATGATTTGCCTAATTTATATCCGGCTGACTTATCAAATCAGCACAAATTATAAGAAGGAATTTTGATGCATCATCTCCTGAAATCATTGACGGAATGGTGTTATCAAAAGACAAAACTGTTTGATCAGCTGTTGATAATTTCAAAAAATAAACCTCAAATTCTCCTGGTTTTGAAACTTAATTTCAATCTGCTGCAATTTTATTAAATTTGATTTCAGCAACAGTTAAAAGTTTCAACCGTCAAATGCGAAACTTAATTTAACTTTACAAAATGAAAGAAAACAACAACGGAATATTCGGGCTGCGTCCGATTATCGAAGCGATTGAAGCCGGAAAGACAATCGACAAACTGTTTGTACAAAAAGGTCTTCAGGGTGAAATTTTTTCGGAACTGAGAAAACTGATTCGTGATTATGATATTCCAACCCAATATGTTCCGGTCGAAAAACTGAACCGGCTGACCCGAAAAAATCATCAGGGTGTTTTTGCTTTTCTTTCTCCGGTTGAATTTCACAGAATCGACAATCTGCTGCCCCTGATCTATGAACAGGGAAAAGTTCCTTTTCTGCTGATCCTCGATCGGGTGAGCGATGTGAGAAATTTTGGTGCCATCACAAGAACCGCAGAATGTGTGGGTGTAGATGCGATCATCGTTCCGCAGAAAGGTTCTGCTTCGGTCAATGCGGATGCGGTCAAAACTTCTGCGGGTGCGCTTTACAACATTCCGGTCTGCAAAGAAGTCAGTCTGAAAAAAACAATTGAATTTCTGAGGGATTCGGGCATTCGGATTGTGTGCGCGACCGAAAAAGCTTCTGATTTTATTTACAAAGCTGATTTCAAATCACCGGTTGCAATCGTGATGGGCAGTGAGGAAGACGGAATTTCTGACGACATTCTCAGAATATCTGATGAAAATGTGAAACTTCCGATGACCGGAAAAACATCTTCACTCAATGTATCGGTTGCCTGCGGTGTATTTCTGTTTGAAGCGGTCAGACAGCGGATAGCGGATTGAGTTAAATCACTTATTAGAATTTAAAAAATAATTATCTTTGCGATTGTGAGAATTTTTTCAAACATACTGATTCTGATACTGAGCCTCAGTTTCTTTCTTTCGCCCGCAATGGTTTCGGAACATTCCGAAGATCATCAGATGGCTGAAATGAGCTGCTGTACCGGCGAGAATCATTCATGTCACGATTCGTCACAAACAAAAGATCAGCACAAAAAAGAACGGAAGAAAGACTGCAGCGACACTTCATGTCCGATGAACAGCAATTGTCAGGTGCAGACGTTTAGTGCAGAACTGATCAGTGAAACCGGTGCAAAAGAAACCGAACCCGTAATTACAACTGTCAAAAAAACAAACAACGCTTATTATTCTTCGCTTATTCTGAAAGAATTAATTTACTCTTTCTGGCATCCGCCCAAATATATTTCATAATTCAGATTCTTCGGATTGTACAAATCCGAATTTCAAACCATTTATTATTTTTAATTCAATGAAATGTATCAAAAAATCATTTTTATATTTCTGCTGATTGCAGGAATCACATTACAGGCACAACAGGTCACAAAAACCGCCAAAGTGCGCGGAAACTGCGAAGTGTGCAAAGACAAAATCGAAACTGCGATCGGTCAGCTGCCAAATGTTACAGCCGACTGGAACATTGAAACCAAAGAGCTGACGGTCACTTATTCCGAAAAGGAAACCAATCTCGACAAAATTCTCAGAAAAGTAGCCGAAGTCGGTTATGACAATGAAAAATATCTGGCGGACGACGATGTCTATAACCGTCTGCCCGACTGCTGTCTGTATGACAGAAAAACACCATGGGATCAGTATCTTGAAAATGCTGAGAGCCATGTCCACGGCGAATCTGACGATCATGACGATCACGATGGTCATGACCACGACGGAAATGAAACTGAAGCGCATCAGGATCATCAGGATGTTGCTGTGGAAGAAACAGAAGATTATTTCGATGATTATGAAGGAACAGACGATGTCATCGATCTGGGAACCGCAAATATTTCAAACAGTGTGGCTGCATCTGCGCTGGACAGAAAAGCGGCCGGTCTTCAAATCAATATTTCAGACAAAGAACTGCTGAAAGCCGCCTGCTGTAATCTGGCTGAAAGTTTTGAAACCAATGCCACAGTGGATGTGTCTTATGCAAATGCGGTATCGGGAACCAAACAGCTGAAAATGCTCGGTCTGGATCAGAAATATGTGATGCTGACCAAAGAACTGCTGCCCGAAATCAGAGGAATTTCAAATGCATACGGTCTGAATTTCATTCCCGGCAGATGGATCGAAAGCATACAGCTGGTTAAGGGTGCAGGTTCGGTGACCAACGGTTATGAATCAATTGCAGGTCATATCAATACCGAACTGTACAAATCAGACACCAAAGAAAAAACTTCACTGAATTTATACGGTGATCTCAGCAGTCGTTTTGAAGGAAACTTTGTCCATATCGACAAAATCAACGACAAATGGGCACAGTCGATACTGCTTCACGGAAATGCAACCACCGACAGACAGGATCACAACGATGACGGTTTTATGGATCAGCCGATCGGACGGGCGGTCAATCTGAATTACATGATGAATTATAACGATCTGGACAAATCGGGCCTGGTTTCACATTTCGGTTTGAATTATGTCAACGACCACAGACTGGGCGGTCAGACGGATTTCAAGGAAAAATATGACAAACTGACGACCAATCATTACGGAATCGGAGTTGATATTCAGCGTTTTCAGTTTTGGAACAAAACCGGCTATATTTTCCCGGGCAGACCTTATCAGAGTCTGGGCTGGATGAATCAGTTCACCTATCACGAACAGGACAGTTATTTTGGTTTGAGGACTTATGATGCGGAACAGAAAACCTATTATTCAAATCTGATTTTTGAAAGCATCATCGGTCATACCGGACACAAATACAAAACCGGTCTGAGCTTTTTGTATGACCATTATGACGAACTCTACAATCTGATTTCATACAAAAGAGATGAAACCGTTCCGGGTGCGTTTTTTGAATATACCTATATGGGCGACAAACTGACCGTGGTAGCCGGTGCAAGGGTTGATTTTCACAATTTGGCGGGAACCCAATTTACTCCGAGACTGAATGTGAAATATGACATCGCGCCAAAAACCATATTGAGAGCTTCGGCGGGAAGAGGATTCAGGACTGCAAATATTTTTGCGGACAGTCAGGCTTATTTTGCATCCAACCGTCAGATCAGCATCATTGACAACGGCGGCGATATCTATGGTCTGAAACCCGAAACCGCATGGAATTACGGTTTGAGTCTGACTCAGGAATTCAATCTGTTCGGACGAAAAAGCACCGTGGTTGCAGATTTCTTCAGAACCGATTTCACAGATCAGGTGGTGATGGATCTGGACAATTCGCCACAGACAATATTGTTTTACAATCTGGACGGAAAATCATTTGCAAACAGTTTTCAGATTCAGTGGGATATGCAGCCGATCAGAAGATTTGATGTGCGTATGGCCTATAAATATTACGACACAAAAACCGATTATCTGTCGGGCAGCAAAGAACTTCCGTTCACTGCAAGAAACAGAGGATTTTTGAATCTCGGCTATTCGACCATGAAAAATGCGGCGGGCAAACAGTGGAGTTTTGACACCACGCTGCAGTGGATCGGAAAACAGAGACTCCCCGATTCTTCGTCCAATCCGGCTGAATTTCAATATCCTGAATACGGAAAATCATTTTTTCAGCTGAGTGCACAGCTGGCGCATAATTTCAATCAGAACATCAGAATGTATCTGGGCGGCGACAATCTGTTGAGTTACAAACAGAAAAATCCGATCATAGATGCACAAAATCCGTTCAGCAGTTATTTTGACGGCGGAATGGTGTATGCGCCCGTTATGCCGGCGAATATTTATATCGGAATCGATATTGATTTCTAAAAAATCAAATATTTAAAAGCAGCATCAAAAAGGTGCTGCTTTTTTTTTGATTTCCAATTTTGGCGGCTTTGATATCGGTTGAGAAAATTTTGTGTAATTTTGGATTATATTTTTCAGCTATGAAATACGCATTCACAATCGGAATCCTTCTGATCGCAATCGGTCTGGTGGCTTCATTTATTGCAAAAATCGAATTTGGCGAACTGGTTTCCCAGCCTGAATTTGCACTCGGGCTTTTGTACGGTGGCGGCATCGGTCTGCTGTTTGGCGGATTTTTGGGCTGGCTTTACAAAAAGAAACATTACGAAGAGTTTCATTCCACATCTGAAAGCGACAAAACAGCTGAATAATGGTTTGGATTTAAAATCTTTTGTTCAAAAGATATATTTTCAATCAGCTGTTTTTATTGAATATCAAGTATCAGATCCTTTACCCGAAATTCATTTAATCTGATATTTCGGAATATTAAAATATCTCCGGATTTAAGTTTTTCGAACTCTTTTTTCATTTCACTGCTAAAGGAATTTGTCTCTGATTTAAATCTGAAAATTTGATTGTCTGCTTTTACAATCATCAAATCATAATGAAGATTTCTAATGTCCCAATCCCAACAGCTTATTTCTTTATGCATGATGCCCAATCCCGGCGAATGACTGAATGAATTAACATTTTGTAAATCATTATCCAATCCGGGCATTCCTAAAATATAAGCATCAAACACAAGTTCTTCTGCCAAAAACACTTTTGAATCAATCAATTGGCCGTTGTTTCTATAAACCGAAACAGTAACTGGGCCGGCATTTTCCGGTGTTACCGAGTATTTACAATCAGTGTTTTCAATTTTGCCGTTGTTAACTGTCACATAAAAATCAGAACAGTCATTCTCATTTTCGATGCTGATGTTTATTGGATTGGGCCAAGATTTATACAACTGAACTTTTTCTGCATAAATATTGGCGTTCTGTCCCAATATCCAGATTGGCAAAAAGAAAAGTGTATTTAAAAGTTTGTTTCGCATTAAATTAATAACATGAATCTGATAGTTCGTTGTGTGGGCTTCCCCAAATTAGAAAGTTATACTTTAAATTCCAATAACTGTCGAAATTGAAACAAATCTTTTTCTGCTTTATTATTGGCAATATCCTATTAATTGCGATGCTTGTTTTTTGGAAGTTTTGCAGTTGACAATACCTTATTTGCTTTTTCTAATTTTTCGGGAAACATTATTTTGTCTCGCAGTTTGTCCAAGCTTTTATCAATCGCTACAAGCGGAATGTTCTGTTTTGATATATCGTTTACTGTTTTCATAATCTTCATTTTTCAAAATCTTCGTTGTGCCAAAAAGCCGTCATAATCTGTACCAATTTCAAATTCGACAAATTCATCACCTATTTGTCCATAAAGGTAAAAATCTTTTTTCATTTCTTCATAAAACCTAGTTATTCCCATTCTGTATAATCTCGTTCTTGATTTTGTACTACCGGTTGCATATACAAACATATCAGGATACTCGTTAAAGAAAGTGTAAACTGCATTTACGACAGTTGCCAAAACTTTTTCAGTGTCTCCATTGTCAGAAACCGACAAGTCGTCAATTTCCTGAGTCTGAGGATTAAAATCTCCAAAAGCCAAGTTGAATACTTCCGGATTTGTGGTTTTCTGGAATTCAATCAACTTTCTAATTGCTCCTTTCGGTCCTTCGCTAATAAATTCAAAGCGTGTAAACTTACTTTCAGATTTAAGGTGATATTTTTCGGTCTTCATTTTTTATCGGTCATAAATCAAAGTTACAAGCTTTTGTTTAAACCATTACTTTGGTAGTATTATCAAAGAAATTATTTCTGACTTAAAGAGATTCAATAGCTTTCATCTAAATTGTTGGTTCTCATTTTGACAGGTCGATACTGTTTTTCACCATTCCGGTTTTTCATTGGGTTCAATTAAATCTCGTCTTAAAGATCCAATTCTGTTTAATTCTTCCTTATCAAATTCTTTTTGCAACTGTTGAATCAGATTGTCATAAACAGGATCGTAATTGATTAACAGAGCTTTATAAACAAATTCTTTGTTTGCAGGCGGCCAGTAAGGATGATTTATATAGGTATTGTTTTGTTCAATGTATTTGAGAATTGATAGCGCATTTTGGTTTTTGTATGAAGCAACAGCTCTTGAAAAATATAAAACTTCATCATAAATATTTTCTTTTGGCGACAGTTTTCCTTTTATGTTCATCTCAAAATACTGTTCCAGAAGTGAATAAAATTTTTCGTTGGGAAATGTTTCGACGCTTCTGAAAATCAACTTTACACATTCATCATTTTTCAAATTTCCGTCAAATACATTATAAAGCAAATCCACGTCATTATCTTTTTTGAATTTACTCAAGGCATAACAGGCTGACAGCTGATCTTCGCAAAATTTCCGCTTGGTTTGCGCCCTGCTTTTTATCAAATTATAATATTTTTCATCCGGATTGATATCCTGGATCATCCAGGTTGAAATATCCAAATATGGATGTTCCAACAAAACTTTTTCAACCAGATATTTCTTTTGAATCGGCGATAATTCATTTTTGTAATGAGCTATTCTTATCATCAAATCAGAAATCTGTTTAAATTCCAATACATCCTCAACTATCCAAGTTTTCACTCTTGCCGTATCTGACAAATGTCCGAGCAGCAAATCAAAATATTCAGGTTCCTGTCTGTTGACAATAGTTCTGTAAGCGATGATTCTCAATAATGGATTTTTAGAATCCATCAGTTTTATTAACTCATTTTTTGTCGCATTTTCTTCAAGAAAATTTCTGGCAACCGTATCTTTTGTCGGAAGTGATTCTTCTTTTGAAAGACTTTCCAAAGACGAGCGCAATTCTTTTCTAAAGTTAGAAATTTCGTATTTATACTTTTCTTCTTTACAGGAGATAATGAAAATTGAAAAAAATATGATTTGAAATACGATTTTCATAAAATTCAGCTTATGCTTTTGAATACTATTTATTTGCGCAATAATTTATACCCAATTCTCAAGTATTTGGTTTTATTCAAATTTAAACAAAAATATCAGTTGAAAAGGTTAAAAGAAATTCCACAAAACTTTATACCGAAAAATTCCTGATTATTTTATGGCTGCCAAAAATTGAGTTACATCATCGGTCCATTCATTTTTGTATTTATTCAAAAAGTTTTCGTGTGCTGCGTTTTGATAAATCTTTAAACTTTTTTGTCCGTTCAGATTGGTATAAATTTCATCGATTTCCTGTCTGCTCACCTTCTCATCCTGTGCTCCGTACATTAAAAGCGTTGGACAGTTTATGTGTTTAGCATATTCGGTGGGATTGTGCCCAAATGCCCAAAAACCATTTTGAATTCCACCCCAGAAAACCAAAAGTTCTGCCATCGGAAAAGTCGGTGCATTCATTGTTTTAAATCTTGCGCTCACCGTTTTATACATTGAGCCGAAAGGACATTCGATTATAATTCCTTTGGTTGAAATCCCATTGTCGCTGATTGATTTCATAATCGCAACAGCGCCCATTGAAGTCCCAAACAGATAAATGTTTTCTTCTCCGTTTTCTGTCAAATAGTCAAAACAGGTTTTCACCTCTTCGGCTTCCAAAAAACCGATGGTCGTCTGATTACCTTCAGAACCGCCCGAACCCATAAAATCAACAAGCAGTGTATCGTAACCAAGATTTTGAAATATCTCAGCTTTGTCAAGCATTGAAGATTTGTCGCCGCCAAATCCGTGAAATAATATAACGGTTCCTTTTGATTCGTTTGATCGGATGCGCCAGCATTCAATTTCTTTGTTGCTTTTCAGTTTTATCGTTTCGTAATCCGTTGTCGGAAAGCTTGTGTTTTCAGGTCTTGGATTGCTGACACCAAAAATCAGTGTTTTGATTTTCTGACCGCTTGTCAACTGTTTCGGGCTTTTTGTTTTTTCTGTTTTGGGATTGTCAAAATGGGTGAATTTGTAGGAATGGAAAATTGCAATCAAGTTCATCAGCACAAAAATTGCAGCCAAAGTCCAAAGACCGCGTCTGATCCATTTTCTTTTTGAAGTTTTTGACTGACGATTATTTTTCGGCATAATCCGCATCAATTAATTTGAATTCTGTTTGTGAATGAGAAGAAAATATTCCGAACTCAAAAGCAATGTCAGGGTGAGCATAAGTTCCTCCATAACGACCGGCAGTTGCTTTTAAACCTATGGCATTGGTTTTCTCAGTCCATTCTTTTACACTCAGTTTGTAGCTTTTTAGACCAGCTTGACTTTTAATTACGGCGAATTCGCCATAATTAAAATTCGGGTTGTAAACACTTTCCCAAATTCCAAGAAACTCTACGGTATTTCGATTACGTAACCATTCAGAAATAAAAAAATCTCCATCTTTAGCTTTTAACATATCGGTAAGAGAAATAAACTCATGTTCTTTATCAAGAATTATTGTAATTTCTTTTCCTTCAACTTCTATTTTCCTGTTTTTTGCCATAGTCAATTCTGTAAATTTAAAAATTTATAAAGAATACCTCAAAAATTCAGATTCGATAACGCTTTCATTCAGTTTCGTTTTCCGCAATGACTGTTATGAACTACCCGTTTTTGCATCCTGCCGATAACAGAAGACCAAAAGTTATAAGGCTAAATCAAAAGTAATGAAAAAGTCAATGAAGTTCGTCAGTCATTTTTGTCAGCAGAGTTGACGAAATTGGCTGAAAATCAAATAAAGCGGAGCGAATTCAACTGAGTTTAACCGGCAGTTGGCAGTGCTTTTTAACTTATCCAATCATCTATAGTTTTATACAGAATCCATTTATTATTTTCATCCAGTTTATAAATATATGTGCCACCAGCCGCACAAAGAAAACCGCAATAATAGCTTATTTCAATAATTGCCAGGTTTTTTTCTTTATTAAAAATCGGCATACTAATTTGACTTATACAATTATACTTCTCAAGCGTTTCATTCCAAAATTCATCAAACTCTTTTGTATTATTAATCGTTGTATCAAGTTTTATGATTTGTCGATTTTCAAATTTGTTTTTCCATTTGAAATTAATACTTTCTGCATATTGTTTTCTAATAAAGTCAAAGTCTTCTTTCGATATTTCTGATTTTACTCTCTCAATAAAAACACTATCTCCTTTAACATCAATAAAAGTCATTCTATCAATAACATTTTTACAAAATTCAGAGATTTCATTTTGAGGTATAATTTCATTTGTAAAATCATAAATTAATTTTTCAGAAATTTCATTCTCAATATTGTTTAAATTCTTTTGATATGGATTTTCATTCTTTTTTGAACACGAAATCAATAATGAAAGAGAAATTATTAAATGTAAAAAGTTTGATTTCATGTTAATATGTATTTTTAGGCTTTGCTCGTGTGGATTTCCTGGCAGAAAATCTAAAGCAAACAATCAAGCTCAAATTTATGAAAAAATGTCAAACGGGGACGTTCAATCCGTCTGACGAAAAACCGGTCGTTATATACTGATTTCTTTAATTTTCAATGATTTTTACAACTTCTCCTTTGGTATCAATAAAAATATTTCTTCCGCCAAAGTCATAACTTTCCCAATAATTTGCTATTCCGTTAATATATGGATGAAAAGCCCAGAATTCTCCACGAAAAATGGTTTCACCTTTTTTGTTAATGATCTCAGTTGAAATACCACCGCCGGAAAAATTAAATGCTTTAGTATTGACTGCACATAATCCTTCTGAGAAAATTGATATTCCTGTATATTGAGCTGGGATAATTACAATATCATTTTTATTTATAAATCCCCACTTTCCGTTTTCATAAAACCCAGCGAGACCATCGTGAAATTCTGTTACTTTTTCATATTTCGCAGGAATAATTAACTTGTCTTCTTCATTAATAAATCCCCAAAGATTATTTATTTTGACAGGAATCAGACCTTCATTAAATTCCCCTACTATATCATATTTGTATGGAATTACCAGTTCTCCATTTCTGTTTATAAATCCCCATTTCCCGTCTTTTTTCACAGATATTAAATCATATTCTACAAATTCGTTATAAATAGAACCGGGAATACTCTCGAAATCAGTCAGTTCTTCACCGTTTCCATTGATAATTGTCCATCCCTTTCCAATTATTGAGACTAATGCAAGCCCATTGTAAAAGAGCGAACCGTTAGAATATTTAGGTTTAACAATGATGTTTTGATTTTCATCTTTGTATCCGATCAATTTATTTTCATCCTCAAACCTTATAAGATTCTGTGATTGTGAGAATGAAATTCCCCAAATAATTGAAAATGTTAATATTAGAATATACTTTGTCATAAATAATATATAACACACAAATATAAGCAAGTCCGCTACAAACCAAAGTAATCAAAAAAAATAATCTGATTAAATCAGCCGAAAAATTTCCTTTGATTATTTCTGTTTCTGTCTGTCCAGCCAGTCATGATAATAAAATGCGGGAATCAATACCAGAAGGATCATCGGCTGGATCAGGAATCTGCGTATATAAAATCCGGTGTTTTCGCCCAGTTTGAAATCAATCGAAACCATGTACAGATAAAGCGGCAGCAGTATCATCAGAAATCCGGTCAGTACCAGGACGGTGAATTTCAGCTTTCTGATATCCAAAAACAGCAGCCAGATAATTCCAAGACTCAAAATCGAATTGAGCAGATATCTGAAAACAATGTGAATACCGACTTTTGTCAGATCGTATTCGGGCATGGGATTGTGAAGATAATCGCCTTTGAAAAATTCAAGAAAAGGATCATAAAACAAATCGTCTTCAAAAGCTCTGACCAGAATCAGTCCAAAGATCAAAAGACCGATCAGCAAAAATCTAAGCCCTTTCGCCATCCTCCGGTTTTTCGATTTTCAATGCAAAATATTTTACCCAGACAATCCAAAGCAGTACCACCGTTCCGTAAATAATCGCCGGAAACAGATAGTCGTGCGCGATTTTTCCGTAATCGGAATGATACACAAAAATCCAGTTGAGCAGCGCAATCCTGAAGATGTTCATAAGCTGGATAATCAGCAGACCTCCGATGACAAACAGCAGCGTTCTGATCCATCCTTTTGAAAATGCAAGCACAAATGCAACAAAGATGATCATCACCGAAATCGCATTGCAGCCTTCGTTGATGTAGGACGGCCAGAGATTTTCCATCCGAATCCAAACCCAGGGATTTTTTTTGTCGATTGCAGAATCAGCGTCAAAACCGGCTGTGTTGAGCGTTGAAACCGTGCAGTCGGCAACAAAGATGCTGTACGGATCGGGCAGATTATATTTGTGGTATTGGTTGAGATAAACATTGTAAAGCGCCATCAGCGCCAGCCCGATAAATACAAATTTGACCAGGAAAATCAGCACCGGTTTGAATTCTTTCAGCATAGGCGTATCCAATCTGACAAAGTTAACCAAAATGACAAATAAAGCCTTAAATTTGTGCGTTTTCAAATTCAGCCGATGAAAGATTTAAAACTCAGGATAGACACCATTTTCAGCTCATCCGAAACAAGAGACGAGAAACTCGAAAAGGTCTGCAAACTTTTGAAAGACGAGGTGACCCATTACAACTGGGTGGGATTTTATTTCAACAACGGTGACAAAGCCGAACTCAAACTCGGTCCGTTCAGCGGCGCGCCCACCGATCATGTGATCATTCCTTTTGGAAAGGGAATCTGCGGACAGGTTGCAGTTTCAAACGAAACCTTTGTGGTGCCCGATGTGAACGCTCAGGACAATTATCTGGCATGCAGCATTGAGACCAAATCAGAAATCGTGGTCCCGATATTCAAAGACGGAAAAAACATCGGACAGATCGATATCGACAGTCACCAGACCGATCCGTTTACCGAAAAAGATGAGGATCTGCTGAGTTATGTCTGTGAAAAAGTAAGCGAAATCTGCTGATGGAAGAAATCCTGAAATACTTCCCAAATCTGACCGAAAAACAAAAGCTGCAGTTTTCGCAGCTCAAACCGCTTTACACAGAATGGAATGAAAAGATCAATGTGATTTCAAGAAAAGACATTGACGAACTTTATGTCCGTCATGTGCTTCATTCGCTCGCCATTGCAAAGACGGTTGAATTCAAAGACGGGGCCGATATACTCGATGTGGGTACCGGCGGCGGTTTTCCGGGAATTCCGCTTGCGATTCTTTTTCCAAAAGTAAATTTTCATCTGGTTGATTCAATTCAAAAAAAGATTTTGGTGGTCAATGAAGTCGCACATTCGCTCGGTCTTGAAAATGTAAAGGCAGAAGCAGTCAGAGCTGAAAAAATCAAATCAAAATATGATTTTGTGGTCAGCCGTGCGGTTACACAGATGCCAAAATTTGTGGGCTGGGTCAGAAATAAAATCAAAAAAGAAAACAATCATCAGCTTCCAAACGGAATTCTTTATCTGAAAGGCGGCGATCTGACAGATGAACTGAAAAATTTTGGAAAAGTCAGAATTTTTAATCTTTCTGATTATTTTTCGTATGAATTTTTTGAAACAAAAAAGCTTGTCTGGCTGGCATTGTGAATAAGTCCTAAAATTGTTGAAAACTATTGGATTGATAAGGGTTTTATGATGCTGAAACCCTATTTTTTTCGTATATTTGTTTGATTTAAAAAGTAAGAGATTTTATGAGTAAAAATACGTACACGGCTGACAGTATTCAGGCGTTGGAAGGTATAGAACACGTGAGAATGCGTCCGTCGATGTATATCGGTGATGTGGGCGCGAGAGGTTTGCACCATTTGGTTTATGAGGTAGTCGACAACTCGATTGACGAAGCGCTTGCCGGTCATTGCGATACGATTTCAGTGGTGATTCATCACGATAATTCAGTCACAGTAAGAGACAACGGTCGCGGAATTCCGGTCGATATGCACAAAAAAGAAGGTAAATCCGCTTTGGAAGTGGTAATGACCAAGATTGGTGCGGGCGGAAAATTTGACAAAGATTCATACAAAGTATCGGGCGGTCTGCACGGTGTGGGTGTTTCCTGTGTGAACGCACTTTCATCTCATCTGAAAGCGGAAGTTCACAGAGACAATAAAGTTTGGGTACAGGAATACCAGAGAGGTCACAGTCTGTACGATGTGAAAGAAATCGGAACGACTGATGACAGAGGAACCATCGTAACTTTTTCACCTGACGAAACCATCTTTGACGAGGTCAAATACAATTACAATACACTGGCTTCAAGATTGAGAGAGCTCGCTTATCTCAACCGCGGACTGACCATCAAAATCACAGACGAAAGAGAAAAAGACGAAGAAGGAAACTTCAAAACTGAAACTTTCCATTCTGAAGGCGGACTCAAAGAATTTGTTGAATTCATCGACGGAAACCGTGAAGCGCTGATGAAGGATGTAATTTATATGGACGGCGAAAGAGACAGTGTACCTGTTGAAGTTGCAATGAGATACAACACTTCTTACAACGAGAATCTGCATTCATATGTAAACAATATCAACACCATAGAGGGCGGAACCCATCTGGCGGGATTCAGAAGAGCGCTGACCCGTACACTCAAGAAATATGCTGACGAGAATTTCAATCTGGCAAAAGAAAAGGTTGAAATCGTCGGTGATGACTTCCGTGAAGGTTTGACCGCAATTATTTCCGTTAAAGTGATGGAACCTCAGTTTGAAGGCCAGACCAAAACCAAACTGGGTAACTCTGAAGTGAGCGGTGCGGTTGACAAGATAGTGGGCGAAATGCTGAACAATTATCTGGAAGAACACCCGAACGAAGCAAAAATCATCGTCGAAAAAGTAATCCTCGCAGCAAAAGCCAGACAGGCAGCCAAAAAGGCAAGAGAACTGGTGCAGCGAAAAAATCCGATGAGCGGAAGCGGACTGCCCGGAAAACTGGCAGACTGTTCGTCAAAAGATCCGGAAGAATGCGAAATCTATCTGGTCGAAGGTGATTCTGCGGGCGGAACTGCAAAACAGGGCCGTGACCGACATTATCAGGCGATACTTCCGTTGAGAGGTAAGATTCTGAATGTTGAAAAAGCAATGGCACACAAGGTGCTCGAAAATGAAGAAATCAGAAATATCTATACTGCGCTGGGTGTATCCATCGGAACAGAGGATGACAGCAAGGCGCTGAATCTGGAGAAACTGAGATACCACAGAATTGTGATCATGACGGATGCCGATGTGGACGGCAGCCACATTGCAACACTGATTCTGACATTCTTCTTCAGATATATGAAGGAACTGATTGAAAGCGGATATGTGTATATCGCAACACCGCCGCTCTATCTGATCAAGAAAGGCACAAAACAACAGTATGCCTGGGATGAAGCCGATCGTGAAAGACTGGTCAACGAATTGTCTGACGGCACCGGAAAGGGAATCTCAATTCAGCGATACAAAGGTTTGGGTGAGATGAACGCCGAACAGCTTTGGGAAACCACAATGAATCCCGATCACAGAACGATGAGACAGGTGACGATTGAAAATGCAGCAGAAGCAGACAGAATCTTTTCAATGCTGATGGGTGACGATGTACCGCCCAGAAGAGAATTTATCGAAAAGAATGCGGTCTATGCAAAAATTGACGCCTAAGTTTTTTTTATATATACTTACTTTTAAACGCCCGGATTTATTTCGGGCGTTTTTTTGTTTGTGATTTTATGAAATAATGAAGTCAATTGCCGTCGGTTTTAACCGACGGAATAAAGATTGCAAACTCAAATGGGCTTCAGCCCCATTAATCTGAAATTTATTACAGCTGAAGATTCATAAAATAAATTAATAAAGGAAAGCTCTCACGCGTCTTCAGACGCAATGAGCGCGAAATCCGATCTTCAGATCGGAAACCATTCATAATAAAAACAGCCGAACTCAAATCTGAGCCGGCTGTTCAAAATATTTTTCCAAATAGATTTACTGATTAAAATCTATGGTGTCCTTATGTGTGTCCGTTCGGTTCACATCCTGAATCGGATCATGATAAGGTCTCGCTTCCGAATAATCATAATCAAAAGTTCCGCCCATGCTTCCGTAAGTATTGAATCCGGTCAGCGAAGAGCAGTCCCATTTTTCATCGATGTCCTCCGGCTTTTCAAATTTATCGGTCGGCAAAACACCAAATTTCTTTCCTTCCTTATAAACCGACTGCATATAATAAGCCCAAATCGGCAGCGCCATTGCAGCACCCTGACCCTGAGCCGTACTTCTGAAATGGGCAAACCGGTCTTCCGCACCCACCCATACGCCGGTCACCAGATTCGGCGTCAGACCCATAAACCAGCCGTCTGAGTTGTCGTTGGTCGTACCGGTTTTTGATGCAACTTCAGCATCGATGCCGTATTTGGTTCTGATCCATTTACCGGTTCCTCGGTTGGTCACGCCTTCCATCAGGTCGATCATGGTGTAGGCAACATATTCGTTCACAACCTCACGTGTCACCGGTTTGTAATCTTTGATCACACGTCCGGTTTTGTCTTCGATTCTGACAATCAGTTCGGGTTTGATATAAATTCCGCCGTTTGCAAAAGTGCTCATTGCACCTACCATTTCATAAACAGTCAGATCCGCAGAACCCAGTGCGATGGTGTAATCCTTTGGTATCGGACTTTCCACCCCCAGATCGCGCGCCACCTGAATCACCGGTTCAACACCGGTCTGTGCAATCAGTCGGGCAGTCACCACATTGGTTGAAAATGCAAGTGCAGTTCTCAAATCCTGACTTCCGCCGTATTTGCCGTTTGCATTTCTCGGCTGCCAGTTTCCGATCGAAAATCTGTCGTTCGAAATCGTATTGCATGGCGTATAATTCATCTGATTGATTGCAGTCACATACACAAAGGGTTTGAAGGTCGATCCCACCTGTCTCCTCGCCTGTTTGACGTGGTCAAATTTGAAATAATCCCAATTGATTCCGCCCACCCATGCTTTGATGGTTCCATCTTTCGGATCCATCGACATCAGACCTGCCTGAAGGATGTGTTTGTGGTATTTGATCGAATCCATCAGCGACATATTCTTTCTGTATTCGATACCGTCCCAGGTGAAAATTCGGATGGAATCTCTCGGTTTCTCAAATTCCTGTTTGATTTCCTCATCCGTTCTTCCCAATTTTTTCAAATGTCTGTACAGATCGGTATTTCGCATGGCGCGTTCAAAAATTCTTTCTCTTTTGTCGTCGGAAAGACCGTAGAACGGCGCCTTCGGATTGTTTTTCTGTTCTGCAAAAAATATTTTCTGAATCGATGTCAGATGTTTTTGAACCGCATCTTCGGCCATTTTCTGCAATCTCGAATCAAGGGTCACATAAATCTTCAGACCGTCTTTGTACAAATTGTATTTTTTGCCGGTTTCTTTTTCAAGATTGGCAAGATAAGCTTCGATTTCTCTTCTTAATTCGTGTTTGTAATAAGCCGAATAAGATTCGCTGATGCTGTTGATTTCCTGATGATCGGTTTTGAGCGGCTTAGCCTTTGCGGCTTCAGCTTCCTCTTTGGTCAGAAATTTATATTTCTGCATCTGATTGATCACTATATTTCTTTCGTTCAATGCTTTGTCCGGAAATCTCAGCGGATTGTACAAAACCGGATTTTTCAGCATGGCGACCAACATTGCAGACTGGTCAAGCGTCAGTTTTTCTGTGGTGGTATTAAAATAAACTTTTGAAGCGAGTTCAACTCCGTTTGCATTGTAGATAAAATCAAATTTGTTCAGATACATCGAAATGATTTCTTCTTTTGTGTATCTCTTTTCCAATTCAACGGCAACAATCCATTCTTTCAGTTTCTGAAATGCTCTTCCGATTTTGCTTTGCGATCTTTTTCCGGTAAACAGCAATTTTGCCAGCTGCTGGGTGATGGTACTCGCACCTCCTTTGCTTCCGCCGCCAAAAATCGCACGCATCGTTCCTCTCGGATCGATTCCCGAATGCTTTCTGAATCGAATATCTTCTCTTGCAAGCAGTGCATTGACAAGATTTTCGGGTAATTCTTTGTAAGAAATAGGAATCCTTTTTTCGGTTTCAAAACGATCGAGCAGTACGCCGTCCGATGAATAAATTTCGGATGAAACATAGATATCCGGATTTTCGAGTTCCTGTACATCAGGCATTTCACCCAGCCAGCCTTTCGAAGTCACCCAGAAAAGCAGAAATACGGACAGTATGCCGATCATAAAGAGTCCCCAGACCATCAGCAGCATTCTTTTCAGCGAAAAGACTCGCGGCTGCTTTTTCTTTTTTTCAGATAAGTTATTTTGTTTTGCCATCTTTTGCTTTTTTATCAACGATCAGGCTCAGATCTTCAATTCCGGCAAGCCGGTCTTCCCTCATCCCCTGCCAGACCTTCAGTTTATAATTTCCTGTATCTTTAAACGAGATATTTTCTCTGTACAAAAGAAACAATTCCTTCAGACTGTTTCCGTTTCCGATCCATTCGCCGTCCGGAAAGGAAAGAAAATACTGAAGCGTATCATTGAATTTGTCACCCGCCGGATTGCTGAACTCTGTGATCAGATACAGATTGCTGTACGGATATTGGTTGTTGTTTCTGCTCAAAAGATAGAAATCATAAAGCGCAGCCGTATCACTGATCTCAAATTCATAATCCAATGGTGTACTCTTATCCCAATTGCCGCCGGTCGATCTCAGCTCCTGATAATAATGAGGAGATTCACACTGCACAAAGAACAGAGCGGCTGCAAAAATCGGAAACAGCTTACTGATTCCCTTCTTTACGGTTGGATGATCCACGATTGTCTCCTTTATTTTTTGGTTTAAATTTTTTATTTTTCCTTTCTCTGTCAGATTTTGGCCCTCTGTCATTTGGCCGCCCGCCTTCTTTGCCGGAATGTTCTTCTTTTCCGTGTTTTGAATTCGGTTTGCCGCCACCCGGTTTTCTTCTTCTTTTCTGATTCTTTCTTTCAAATCGTTCAAGTGAATTTTCCTGAATGACATCCATAAAATCACGCTTCACGTCTTCTGTCAAATCTTTTGCCAAATCTTCAAGCGCAGGCGTTTTACCGCCGTTGCTTCCTTTTTCGATCAGTTCTTTTGCCAGATCCACAGACAATTTGACCCAGTTCATGCCGCCGTTCTGATAGCTGAACCACATTTCCTTTTTGAATACATCGATTTTGACACAGGAAGCCGTTCCTTTTTCGGTTTCGAATGTACTTTCCATCGACGGAAAATCTTTGAGTGCATCCAGATAGGAATCGAGTTCGTAATTCAGACAGCATTTCAGTTTGCCGCACTGACCCGCCAGTTTCTGAGGATTGATCGCCAACTGCTGATATCTCGCCGCCGATGTACTCACCGATCTGAAATCGGTCAGCCATGTCGAACAGCAGAGTTCGCGTCCGCTCGAACTGATACCTCCGATCTTAGCAGCTTCCTGCCGATAACCGATCTGCTTCATCTCGATCCGTATCCTGAAATTAGCCGCAAAATCCTTGATCAGCTGTCTGAAGTCAACCCTTCCTTCTGCCGTATAATAAAATATCGCTTTGGTTCCGTCACCCTGAAATTCAACATCGCTGATTTTCATTTCAAGTCCGAGACCTCTTGCAATCTTTCTTGCCCTTATTTTTACGTCCTCCTCTCTTTCTCTCGCTGCCTGCCAGACTTCTATGTCTTTCTGATTCGCTTTCCGATATACTTTTCGCACATCTTCCGAATCTTCTTTTACTCTTTTCTTTTTCATCTGGATTCTCACCAGTTCTCCGGTCAGCGTGACCGTTCCTATATCGTGTCCGCTTTGGGCTTCAACCGCAACGGTGTCTCCCACATAGAGAGACAGATTATTTACATTTCTGAAAAAAGCCTTTCTGTCATTTTTAAAACGGACTTCAACACAATCAAATATCTGTTGTCCGTTTGGCAGGCGCATATTTGAAAGCCAGTCGAAGACGTCGAGCTTTCCGTGGCCGGCACCCGATCCGCAGGATGACCCGCAGGAACCGCTGCTGCAGCCTTTTGATCCGTCACTGCCGGATCCGCAATTTTCACACGCCATATTGTTAATCTTATCTAACCCACAAAAGTACAAAAATTTTCTGCGGACTGAATTTAAATTATCAGAGACCGAAAACTTCTGTAAACGAAAAAGTGGAATCCAGACGAACTCCTTTTTCGGTTTCCACTACCTTCGCCAACTCTCTGTACGGGTCGTGCTCAAAGAAAAACAGATAGTCTTCCCGGACGGCTCTTTTCAGAAAATCGTCTTTTTCAGCAAGCGTCAACAGCGGACGCGTGTCATAACCCATCACATAAACCAGCGGAATATGTCCGACAGTCGGCACCAGATCGGCGACATAAACGATTTTTTTGCCTTTGTAACCAATTACCGGAAGCATCTGTTTGTCGGTATGTCCGTCAGCAAAGATGATGTCGAAACCAAGCGGTGAATCTTTGAGAAAATTTCCTTCTTTGGGCAGATCGATGAAATTCAGCTGACCCGATTCTTTGATCATCAGAAAATTTTCGGGCAGAAAAGATGCCTTTTCCCTTGCATTCGGCTGAGTTGCCCAATCCCAATGCGCCTGATTGCTCCAATATCTTGCATTTTTAAAAGTCAGCCGGTAACCGCCTCCGCTCTCGTCGAGTTCGACTGCTCCGCCGCAATGGTCAAAATGAAGATGGGTCAGAAATACATCGGTGACATCGTCTTTTGAAAAACCGTATTGCGCCAGCGAAGTCTGCAGATCATAATCTCCCCACAGATCGTAATAACTGAAAAACTTTTCTGACTGTTTGCTGCCGATCCCGCAGTCAATCAGGATCAGACGGTCGCCGTCTTCGATGAGCAGTGCGCGCATTGCGAGCTCAATTTTGTTTTGTGCATCTGCCGGATTTGTTTTTTGCCAAATTCCTTTGGGCACGATTCCAAACATGGCGCCGCCGTCCAGTTTGAAGTTTCCGGTTTCTATCGGATAAAGATTCATATCTGTAATTCTCGGTTAAATTAAATCATTAAAAAGGCTTTCGTCACGCTCGATCATGAGTATGCCCGATTGGGGAACAATATAGTATTTTTCATCCTGATAAAGAATCTCATAGGCGGCTTTGACCAAAAAAATCGCCAAATCGCCTTCCTTCACCTGAAGCGGAATGTATTTCGCCTTTTCTTCGTTCATCTTCCAGGGTTCATCCATCTCGTCAAAAGAAACCGCATAGCCGGGTCCGGTTTTGACCACATAACCGTATTTGATCTCTTCTTTTTCTTTTACACCCGGCGGAAGATACAGACCCGATTTGGTCTTGTTTTCTTCAGATTTGGGTTTGATGAGCACACGGTCGCCGATGATAATCAGATTCTCAGTTGTATCCATTGATGCAAAATTAAATAAAATACAGAATTGAAAATCATTCCGAAAATTCATTGAATAAAATTTCAATTCGTTTTGATTTGGATAAGGAATTGTATCGGTCTAAATTTACAATTCGAAAAAAATCAAATGAAAATGAAAAATATAATCGCTCTCGCAATGTTTCTGTTTTTTCTTGCGAGCTGTCATGTTCAGCAACCTTTGGCAAATATTTCATCTGTCAATCAGGCGGATCAGGTTGATTTTACAAACAAAGACAATGTGCTGATCGATGTGAGAACGGCTCAGGAATATGAAGAAGGCCATCTGCCGGATGCAATCAACATTGATGTGAATTCGCCCGATTTTGAAAAAGAAATCAAAAAACTCGACCCGAAAAAGAATTATTATCTGTATTGCAGATCCGGAAAAAGAAGCACCGCAGCCACTGAAAAAATGGAGTCTGCAGGTTTTAAAAATGTTGCAAATTTGAAGGACGGTTATATCAATTATCAGAAAAAAGAATAAAATGATCGAAGGACTACAGCCCGAAATACTGAGCAGCCTGGTGACTGCCGAAATGCCGTTTGGAAAATACAAAGGCTGGAAACTCTGCGATCTGCCGGTTTATTATCTGGAATGGTTTGCTTCAAAAGGCTTTCCGGCCGGAAAACTCGGCATGCAGCTGGCAACACTGTATGAAATCAAAACCAACGGACTTGAAGAAATTTTAACCGGTTTGAAGAAATTGAAAAAATAAAATTTCACTGATACATCGAACTACCTTCCAGATATTTCCAAACCCGGTCGGGCAGCATTGCATGCGGATCTTTGCCGTCTTTGAATGACTGTCTGATAAATGTGGAAGAAATCTCAACAATCGGCGCGTCAACAAAACTGATTTTAGGATGATCTTTCCATTCCTTGGTTTCTGCACCGATCCGCGGATAAACATAAACCGAATAATGTTTCAGAATCTGTTCATAATTTTTCCATTTTTTAAAATTGGTCAGATTGTCGGCACCCATGATGATCGAGAAATCATGATCGGGATATTTTTCTTTGAGAACAGTCAGTGTATCAATGGTGTACGACGGCTGCGGCAAACCGAATTCGATGTTTGAAGCCCTGAGATTCGGAAAATCTTCGATGGCGAGATTGACCAGATGAAGCCGGTCATAGTCATTTGCAAGACTTGATTTTTCTTTGAACGGATTCTGTGGCGAAACCACAAACCAAACCTGGTCCAAATCCGAAAATTCGCAGATGTGGTTGGCTATGATCAGATGACCGACATGAATCGGATTGAAAGAACCAAAAAACAAACCTGTTTTCATTTTGCAAATTTATCAAAACTAAATTTAAGCGGAATCCATAAAAAAAGCCATCTTTTCGGATGGCTTTTTCAATATTTTCAAATCAGATTATTGTCCGGGAGCTACATCAGGAATCTGAGGCATATTTGCAGGATCCAATTTCTGAGGCTGTTCAACAGAAACCAGTTCAACTTCGAAAATCAAAGCTGCATTTGGTTTGATTTTTCCGTCCGGACTTCCAAATTCGCCATAGCCCAATTCTGAAGGAATGTAGAATTTGTATTTCGAACCGGTTTTCATCAGCTGAAGGCCTTCCTGCCATCCTTTGATTACTCCGTTCAGATTCAGTTTGATCGGTTTTCCTTTTTCTGACTGGTCAAAAACTTTTCCGTCCAGACCCATTCCTTTGTATTCAACTTCAACGGTTGCACCCGGCTCCGGAACTGCACCGTCACCTTCTTTGATCACTTCATAAAGCAGTCCGCTGTCGGTTGATTTTACATTTTTGTCAGTTTTCTTCTGAGCCATGAATTTGGCTGATTCCTCCTGATTTTTGGTTTTGATTTTATCACCGATGGTCTGCATATAATTGGTCATAAACGAATTCACCGAATCCATCGGGAAAAGGGTTGTTTTTCCGTTCAGCTCGTCCATCAGACCCTGAATGATGAATTTCTCATCAATCACGCCATCGAGATCGTTGTTCTTCAGGAAGTTGGCGATAGACATACCGATGTTCTGTCCGGTCGCATAAGAATCTCTTGTCTTTGCATTGTTTTTCAGAAAATCAGTCAATCCTCTTTCAATTTCTTTGAAATTCAGACTGTCCGCGCCCATCTGGATTGAATATTTTTTTACCTGGTCACCGATGTTCATACCGTAAGCATAACCTGCTTTCTGATCATCGTTCTGCAATTTGTCGGTTCCTTGTGAAATTGAACCGCCCGATTTGTTGCAACCAACAATAACAGCAGCCAAAATCACAGTTGAAATTATTTTTTTCATTCTATAGAAATTTTCGGCAAGTTTACGAAATAATTTATTGTCAATCATTAGAATTATAGTCCAATCCCAATTCGTTTTTTAATTTTAATAGGTTCGGATTGCGTTCGGCCATCTCTTTGAATATCTCAGCCTTGGATTTGATATAATTCACAGATCTGCCCTCGACCTCAACCGGAATGAGTTCGAACACCTCATTGTTGAGTTTTTCGCGAAGGAACAGGGTCAGTCTGTCTTTGATTTGTTCAAATTCAAATATCAGAGTGGAAGAATTGAATTCAATTTCAATTTTAAAATCATCTTTTAAAACGAGTTTTCCCGACTGAAGCGCATTGAAACTCACAATCTTATTTTCGACGTTCAGTTTCTCCAAAAATTCTTTCCAATGATTTTCGAGCGTTTCAAAACTGAATTCATCAGCAGCTTTTTCACTGTTGTCAGCAGATTCCGAATTTTCAGATTCAACACTGTCAAACAGATTTTTCAGATTGAACGCAGTCTCAGGTTTTGCTCCCAAAGGTTTGCTCACCCTGACCGGTTTGAGTTCTTCGGGTTTCTGAATTTCCTGCGGGGATTCTCCGACAGGCTTGTCCTGTGCCGGTTTGGGTTCTTCTTTTTTGGGTTTTTCAGATTTTTTTGGAATTGGATCGGGCTGCCAATCAGGCGGCGGGATTATTCTGAACTTTTTTTTTTAATCCGTTCGTCTTCTGCGGTCAGCGATCCGATCTGCATCAAAGCGATTTCGACAGTCAGCCGCTGGTTTTTGCTCCCTTTGTAGTTCATATCCGCCATATTGCAGATTTCTATTGCATTGGTCAGAAATTTCACATCGCAATCCACTGCCTGCTGCAGATATTTTTGTTTGGTCCTTTCACCGACCTCAAGCAGATTTGAAGTTTTTGGAACCTTCGCCACCAGCAGATCTCTGAAATGACTGCCCAGACCGTTGATGAACACATGACCGTCAAAACCTTTGTTCAGGATTTCATTGTACTGAATCAGCAGTTCCGAAATATCATTTTTCAGCGCTGCATCAGTGATTTTGAAATAATATTCATAATCGAGCACATTCAGATTTTCGGCCACTTTTTCAAGCGTGAGATTGCCCGAAGTGAAAGTCACCATACGGTCAAAAGTCGAAAGTGCATCTCTCAGCGCGCCGTCTGCCTTTTGTGCGATCAGATGAAGTGCATCCTCTTCAAATTCCACATTTTCATCCCTTGCAATCATGATCAGATGATTCTGAATGTCTTTGATCGAAATCCGTTTGAAATCATAAATCTGACATCTTGACAAAATCGTCGGGATGATTTTATGTTTTTCGGTGGTTGCCAAAATAAAGATCGCATGTGCCGGCGGTTCTTCAAGCGTTTTCAGAAATGCATTGAACGCCTGTGTCGAAAGCATGTGAACCTCGTCGATGATATACACTTTGTATTTTCCGACCTGAGGTGCAAAACGAATCTGTTCGATCAGATTTCTGATGTCATCCACCGAATTGTTTGACGCGGCATCGAGTTCAAAAATGTTGAATGCAAAATCTTCATCACCGTCGGTCCCACCTCCGGCTTCCTCGTTGATTCGTCTGGCGAGTATCCTTGCGCAGGTGGTTTTGCCGACACCTCTGGGACCGCAAAAAAGCAAAGCCTGAGCGAGCTGGTGATTGGTGATCGCCTGCTCCAAAGTCTCTGTGATAGCGGATTGCCCGACCACATCTTCAAAACGAAGCGGTCTGTATTTTCGGGCCGATACGACAAAATTCTGCATAGGATTACAAAGTTAATCGAATTTTTAAGACTGAAAAGGACTGTTGATATTTATCCGAAATTAAGCCAAAAAAAGACGCCCGAATCAACGGACGTCTTTGATTATTTTAAAATTCAAACCGAATTTAGAATTTGATGTTCACTGTTTTTGTCACACCGTCATGTATAAAAGTGATGGTGGTTTCGTCTCCTTTGTTGAATTTTGAAAGACATTCCATATAACTGTAAACTTCTTTGACATCACAATCGCCAAGTTTTGTGATGATGTCTCCGGTTTGAATTCCCACATGATCAGCCGGACGATCGTCAACCACACCGTCAACTTTAAGACCGTTTCCGGTATCTGCATAACTCGGCATAATGCCCAAAGTCACTTTGTATTTTGGCGCTTCTTTCACCGCATCGAGTTTTGTTTTTGTAAACGGAACTTCGGGTGCATCTGAAATTGCATTGGCAAGATTGAATACATAATCGGTAATAAATCTCAAACCGTAATAGTTGATTTTGTCTTCGTCATCGCTCGGTTTGTGATAATCTTCGTGGGTTCCGGTAAAAAGGAAAAGTACCGGAATGTCTTTCAGATAAAACGAAGTATGATCAGACGGCCCGACACCCGATTCGTCGATTGCAATGTTGAAACCTGCCGGTTTGAATTTTTCAATCAAATCTCTGAAAATCGGTGAAGTTCCCACACCGCCGACAGTCAGTTCTTTTGTTTTGTTCAGTCTGCCGACCATGTCCATATTGATCATCGCGATCACATTCGGATATTTTTGTTTCACGGTTTCTGCAAATGCTTTTGAACCCATCAGCCCGTCTTCTTCACCCGAGAAAAGCACAAAAACATAATTTGCTTTTTCTTTGGTTTTGTTCTGACTGAACATTCTTGCGAGTTCCATCACAGCCGAAGTTCCCGAAGCATTGTCATCTGCACCGTTGTGAATCTTTCCTTCTGAATTCATCAAAGTTGAAAAATGATGTTCGTTCAGTCCCAAATGATCATAATGCGCACCGATCACGATGGTTTTATCTGCTTTGTTGTTGAGATAGGCAACCACATTTTTTCCGGTAATTTTAACCGATGAATTTTCATCATGCGGATTCATTTTGAAATTGTAATTATAAGATTGAATTTCGGGTTTCAGTCCGTAGCTTTTCAATTGTTTTGAAATAAACTGTGCAGCTTTTTCTTCGCCTTCTGTTCCGGTCAGCCTTCCTTTCAGATCGTCTGAGGCCAGATAGGAAACTGAATTTTTCAGATTTTCACCGCTTACAAATTCTGCTTCGTCAAAATCAACCCAGTCTGCGATAAACACATTGGTTTCGTGCGGAGTCGCTCCCTGTCTGTTGCTTGAAAAAACCAGTTTCTTGCCGTCGGGCGAGAACATCGGGAAAGCGTTAAAGAAATTATCAAAAGTAATCTGCTTCAGATTGGTTCCGTCCGTGTCGATCGAATATATCTGAAAATCATAACCGTGGGTCGAATGGTGATTGGATGAAAACAGTATCTTCTTACCGGACGGATGAAAATACGGAGACCAGTTGGCTTTGCCCAGATGGGTCACCTGTTTCAAATCGGTTCCGTCGATGTTCATGGTATAAATTTCCATATTGGTCGGCATCACCAGTCCTTCTGCCAGCAAATCTTTGTATTCTTTGATGTCTTCCGGTGTCGTCGGTCTTGACGAACGGAAAACCAGTTTTTTTGAATCGGGCGAGAAAAATGCACCGCCGTCATAGCCGAGCCCGAAGGTCAGCTGTTTCAGGTTTTTGCCGTCAACATCCATTCTCCAAAGTTCAAGATCGCCGCTTCTGAGTGAAGTGAAAACTATGTATTTCCCGTCGGGCGAAAGAACCGCTTCGGCATCATAACCGGGAGAATCGGTCAGTTTCTTAACAATATTTCCGTTCAGATCTGCCACATAAATATCAAAATCCGGATAGATCGGCCAGACATATTTTCCGTCTGCACGAGGTTCGGGTTTTGGCGGACATGCTTTGTTGCCTTCGTGTGTGGATGCATAAAGTATATGCTTGCCGTCAGGCATAAAGAATGAACAGGTTGTACGCCCCAATCCGGTAGAGATCAACTTCAGATCGGTGGTTGCATATTTATCTTTGTCGAGTTTTAACATATAGATCTGATCACAGTCAGCGCCAATCTCGGGATTGGTCACCTGCATGGTCAGCATTTTTCCGTCAGGCGAAAAGTATGCTTCCGCATTGTCTCCGCCATAAGTAAGTTTGGTGATGTTTTTAAGATTTTTTTCCTGTGAAAATCCAAGGACCGAAAAACTTAAAAACCCAATTGTAAATAATTTATTCAGATTCATTATAAATAAAATTTGAGTGCCAAAGATAGCGGATAAATAAATAATAATCTGTTAAACGAACAGACTATGATTTAATTCATTTAAAAAAATTAATGCTTCCGAAATTCAATTAAATTAATGATTCAACCGGCTGATTCGATTAAAATTATATTTTTGACCAACCGAAATCAAATTCATTTAAAACCATTGGAAAAAACACAGCCAAAAACTGAGGAACAGCTTGAACGCGGTCTTGGCAACCGGCACATACAGCTGATTGCGCTTGGCGGCGCCATCGGAACCGGTCTGTTTCTGGGTGTCGGTCCGGCGGTGGTGCTGGCGGGTCCGTCCGTGATTCTCGGATACGCAATCGCGGGAATGTTTGCATTTTTTATCATGAGGCAGTTGGGCGAAATGATGGTTGAAGAACCGGTATCGGGCAGTTTCAGTCATTTTGCATACAAATACTGGGGTGATTTTCCGGGTTTTGCATCGGGCTGGAATTATTGGCTGCTCTATATTATGGTCAGCATGACCGAGCTGACTGCAATTGGTGTTTATATTCAATTCTGGTGGCCCGAAATTCCGCTTTGGGTTTCGAGTCTTTTCTTTTTTGTGGTGGTCAATATACTGAATCTCACTTCGGTCAGGATATACGGCGAAACCGAATTTTGGTTTGCAATTATCAAGGTTTCGGCCATCATCGCAATGATTCTTTTTGGAACTTATCTGCTGATCAGCGGAACCGGCGGCGAACAGGCAACTGTTCAAAATCTGTGGAACGACGGCGGTTTTCTGCCCAAAGGTTTGATCAGTAAAGATGCTGCCGGAAATTATCAGGGATTGTTTTCGGCCATCGCATTGATCATGTTTTCATTCGGCGGTTTGGAACTGGTCGGAATTGCAGCGGCAGAAACAAAAAATCCTGAAAAGAACATTAAAAAGGCAACCAATCAGTTGATTTACAGAATATTGATTTTCTATATCGGTTCGCTGATCATACTGTTTTCGCTTTCGCCCTGGCAGAGTATCGGTGTGGACAGCAGTCCGTTTGTCAGCGTTTTTGATCGGCTGAACAGCATCAACTTTGACCTATTAGGAAGACATTTTCATGTTTCCTCTCTGATTGCAAACGGATTGAACATCATCGTGCTCAGCGCTGCACTTTCGGTTTATAATTCAAGCGTGTACAGCAACAGCAGAATGCTTTACGGTTTGGCAAAACAGGGAAATGCGCCCAAAGCATTTATGAAACTCAGCAAATCAAAAGTTCCGGTCAACGGCATTTTGTTTTCCGCATTTTTTACCGCTTTTGGTGTGCTGATCAATAAAATTATTCCCGAAGAAGCATTTGAAATCCTGATCTCGCTGGTGGTTTCGTCGCTGGTTTTGCTGTGGATCATTATCTGTTATACACACATCCGATTCAGATCGGCACATCGTAAAGTCAAAACCAAATTCCCGACAATTTTGTATCCGTGGACAAATATCGTCACACTGATATTTCTGGGTCTGGTGCTGATTATAATGTGGGAAACCGGTCTGAAAATTTCGGTCGAACTGATTCCGGTCTGGGTATTTGTTCTTTATTTGAGTTATTTGATTTCAAAGAAATTCAAACAGAAAAAATCATAAAAAATCCCGCACTGTGGCGGGATTAAATTTTAAAAAACTGAAATTGGTTTAGTAACCGAACAGTTCTTCGAGTGTCAGTTCTTTGACATCTCCCATCGACTGAACCGCTTCCCAATCCAGATTATCTTTCTTGCCGATCAGACCGACATTGAAATGTTTTCCTTTGATGTGACTGTTGAAGAAATTTTCCAAATCCTTCATTGTCATCTTTTCTGTTGCAGAATAAATGTCTTTGTTGATGTCATAATCGATACCGCGGTCTTTGAGATCAAGCTGATAGAAAAAGATACCTGATTTTGTGTATCTTCGGGTTGCGATTTTTTTCAACGCTGCATTTTTTGAATTGTTGAACTGATTTTCTGCTTTTGGCATATCGTTCATCAGTTCTTTGAGCGCGTCAACCGCCTGCGGCAGCTTGTTTGCCTGGGTTCCCACATACGCAATCACATAATTGTATTTGTCGTGACGGTCAGAATTTGCATAAACCGAATAAGCGGAATAAGCCAGTGATTTTGACTCTCTGATCTCCTGAAATACGATCGACGAAAGACCCGAACCAAAATATTCATTGAACACTCCCGACGGCGTCAGCAGATTTTTGTCAAACTGTTCTTCGCGTGCTCTGAGCGAAATTTCTGCCTGAACCATATCATAAGGTGCAAAGAAAATCTTTCCGTCTGTCATCGGCTGAGGATAAACTTTTGCCGCCGGAATTTTCTTTCCGTTTCCAAAATTGTGATATTTTTCCAAAGCTTTTTTGGTTGCTGAAGCATCTTTTCCGTAATAGAAAATCTGATGCTGATAATTCAAAAATTCTTTCAGAATCTGAACCAGTTCTGCCGGATCGATCGCCCTGAGTTCGGCCTCGCTCAGCTGATCTCTGAAACGGTTATCGGGTCCGTACATCGCATATTGGTTCAATGCATTCTGAATGCTGTTTTTCTGAACTTTCGCATCATTTCTTGATTTGATGATTTTGTCCACATAATTCTGATATGCTTCTTTGTCAGCTTTTGCATCGCTCATCAGATGTTCAAACAATTTGATTCCTTCAGCAAGATTTTCCTGAAGACCGCGGATCGAAACAAATGATCTTTCGCTGCCCGCATTGACGCCGAAATCAATTCCGATTTTATAAAATTCCTTTTTCAAATCTTCAGGACTGTATTTTGAAGTTCCGAGATAATTCAGATAATTCATCGCCAGCGGAAGTTTTTTGTCGTTATCGGCGCCGATTTCTGTGATGTAATAAACGGTAGAAAGATCGTTGGTCACATTCTGAATCGATGAGAATTTTGAACCTTTCAGTGTTTCGGTTTTGATCGATTTGTCAAAATCAACAAATACCGGCAGAATCGGTTTTTCTGTCATTTTCTGAAAATCTTTGTAGAACTGTGATTCGTTTTCACGATTCAGACTGATCGGTGTGATACCCGGATTTTCAACTCTGACCAAATCTTTGTTTTCACCCTGATTTTTATAAACGATCACATAATTGTCGCCATAATTGTCATTTGCAAATTTCATCAGATCAGCCTTTGTAATTTTTGACATTTCGTCAAGCTCTGATATGGTCTGCTGCCAGCTTCTTTCCTGAATAAATGAATCATACATGGTGGTGGCAAGCGCATTTGAATTTTCAAGCACAGACTGCCATTGTTTTTTGAGATCGTTGATCACCGCAGTTATCATCCATTCGTCAAAATCGCCGGTTTTGATTTTTTCAATCTGCTGAAGCAGCAAATCTTTGACTTCATCCATAGACTGGCCTTTTTTGGGCGCACCGCTGAAAATATGAGCGGTATAATCTTTCATGATCTGAGTATTTGAACCTGCCGACTGAGCCAATTGTTTCTGATTGATGTTCAGATCGATCAATCCGGCAGTACGATTGCTCAAGATCATATCCATCACCTGAACCAGCAGTGCATCTTTGGTTTTTGAACCGCCGACACGGTAGGCAAACTGAAATCTTTCGGCAGAAGGACTCGACACATTGACGGTTTTGATTCCTTTCAGATTGGGTTCATGCGCCACATAATGATCGGGTTCGGCTGCTTTTTTATAAAAGCCGAAATATTTGTCAACCATTTTAATCGTCGGTTCAAACTCAAAATCACCGACCAAAACCACCGCCATATTGTTGGGCACATAATATTCGTTGTAATAATTTGCGATGGCCACCATCGACGGATTTTTCAGATGTTCCGAAGTACCGATGGTAGTCTGTGTTCCGTAATGACTGGTCGGAAACAGATTTTTCATCAGTGCATAATGGATCAGTCTGAAATCATTGTCCTGCGCGCGGTTGAATTCTTCATAAACCGCTTCCAGCTCGGTGTGAAACAGACGAAGCGTCAGTTCTGAAAATCTTTCGGACTCGATGTACATCCATTTTTCAAGTTCGTTTGAAGGAATATTGTTTTTGTAAACCGTCTCGTCAAACCAGGTATGTGCATTGGTTCCGGTTGCGCCGAGCGACGAAATCATTTTGTCATATTCGTTTGCCACCGCATATTGAGAAGCGATATAGGAAACCGAGTCGATCTGTTTGTAGATCGCCACTTTTTTGTCGGGATCCTGTTCCAGTTTGTGTTTTTCATACAGATCCGAAATCTGCTGCAGCAGCACTTTTTCCTGTTCCCAATTGTAGGAACCGATCTTTGAAGTTCCTTTGAAAAGCATGTGCTCGAGATAATGCGCAAGTCCGGTATTGTCTTCCGGATCATTGTTTGATCCGGTTCTGACCGGAATATAGGTTTGGATTCTGGGTTCGTCTCTGTTTTGGGCAAGAAAAACCTTTAAACCGTTGTTCAGCGTATAGATCCTGGTATTGGACGGATCATTTTCAACCATTTCGTAATTGTAACCGTTGGCATCTTTTTTCTGAACCGTTTTGAACTGTGCCGTCAGCGAAACGGACAAAACCAGACAGCCGAAAAGTGTCAGTCTTTTTATCATTTTGTGAATTTTTTGAATTTCAAAGATAAAAAATAAGATTGAGGGTCAGGTACAAACCTTTGCGGAATCTTAAAATGGTTCAACCCCTTCGGGGTTGGATTCCGAATATGTCGTTTTTCCATAGGTTACACCTATGGCTACTGATGGTTGAACCACTTCGTGGTTCTTTGTAATATTACCGCATTCTTTTTAAAGAAAATCCTGAAGGGATTTAACCATCAGTAACCACAGGTGCAACCTGTGGATAATGGATGTCCCAAAAACCAACCCTGAAAGGGTTGAACCATAAAAAAAATTCGTTCCGGCTGAATCTTTCAACCGGAACGGATTTCTGATAATTCTATAAAGTCTAATGTTTAAAAACCAAAATTGATACCAAACTGCAACATTTTTCGGTCATCAAAGGTTTTTCCTTTAAAATAAGGGCTCAATTCCTGTCTGACATAAAAATCCCAGCCGTAAATCCCCAAATTCAATTGTACGCCATAAGCAAAATTGTTGTTGTTCAAATCGGTTTTTCGGTGTCTCCAGTTGATGTCCTCACCTTTTACAATATTGTTCTGTCCGATTCTGAAACCTCCGTACACATTGGCGCCGATCGAAAATGGTTTTCCCAGTTTTCGATATGCATTTCCTTCCGAATCGGTTTTCAGTTTTGAAGTGTGATAGGTAAATCCGAGCGGAACCATCAGATAACCGGCTCTGACCTTGCTTTTCTTCAGATTTCCGTCGTGTTTGACCAGATCCACCACACCTTCGCCGTCTCTGTACATCAGATAATCATCCTCAAAACGCATGGTTCGATAAGACAGATACAAACCGGTGATAAATTCAAAAGGACTGGTTCGGGTCAGCTGACGGTGATAGATCAGACCAAAATCAATTCCGCTCGAATAACCGAGATGGTCGTTCAGTTTCTGATTGTCGCCGTCCGGAATGTGAATCATCCCATAACCCAGATAACCGCGGACTTCGTTCATCCTTTTGTAAGTTTTTGGTTTTTTCTGTTCTTCTTCTTTTTTCAGTTCGTCCAAATCTGTATTCATGATCGAATAACTGACCTGTTTTTTTGTGATTTCATCCAGATTGAAATTCAGACCGTCGATGCCCGAATTGATCCGATCCGAAAATTTCAAAGCAATTTCTGCTTTCTGATTGTTTGCTTCTTCCTCGGTCAGTTCTCCTGCGCTGAGCTTTTGGTTGACTTCGCTGACTTCTTTTTCCATTTCGAGTTTTTCACGGATCACGATTTCACGAACCTGAAGCGCATATTCATCCGCTTTTTCTCTCACAAACGGACTGACGCGTTCGTCTGTTTTTGAATCATCATTCAGATCCAGTTTCAGTTTTTGTGCCGATGCATTGGTTGCGAACAGACACAGCAATCCCGTTACAATAAATTTTCTTATCATAGCTTTTGTGTTTTTAATTTTTGTTTGATTTGATCCGGCTGCAGCCCGAAGATTATTTTTCTTTGTTGAAATCGATGATTACCAGTTTTGAATTTGATTCATCCTGTTTGACCGACTGATTGTGTTCAATCGAATAGAGCAGCATGTTCGGATCGGTATAATCTGTTTTCTTTTTGGGTTTCTGAACCGAATCATTCTGCTGCGCAATCATCGGTTTGACTTCTTCAACAATTGGTTTTTCCAATTTTGGTTCTTCAATTTTCTCAATTGCAACTTCCTGTGGAATTTCCGGTTTTTGAATTTTGATGGTCTTCTCTTTTGGAACTTTTTGATTATTAATTTCAGGATTTGAATTCACCAAAACCGGTTCTTCAGTTTCAATTGTTTCGGTTTGATCAGATTGAATTTCTTCTTTTAAAGGTTCTTCTGTCTGAACAAAATTGGATTCAATATTTGGTGTTTCATTTTCTGATTTTACAAACAACAGCAAACCTACAATCAGCAGTACCGACGCAGCTGCCGAAATCAGAATCAGAAATATTTTTCTGCCCGATTTTTTTGTGCCGGTCTGTTCATCCAATATTCCTTCCAGCTTCTGCCAAGCGTCGGCGGAAGGCTGAATCTCTCTTTCATTCAGCTGTTTTTTAATTTCTTTGTCAAGCCCGGTTTTCATCTCTGATCTGTTTACGTTCTACAATGATTTCTCTCAATCGTTTTTTTGCTCTCGACAATTGTGTTCTCGAAGTCATTTCATCGATGTTGAGAATTTTTGAAATTTCTTTGTGCGAATAATCTTCCAAAACAAAAAGGTTAAATACCATTCTGTAATTTTCGGGCAGACTGTCAAGCAGTTCGCCGGCATCAATACCGCTCAAATCCTGCTGTTCATCTTCCGGTTCTTCGACAAAATCAATTTCATCCAGAAACACAAAATTTTTATTTGCTCTCAGAAAATCAAGACATTCATTCACCATAATCCTTCTGATCCAGCCTTCCAGACTGCCGATGGAACTGTATGAAGAAATGCTTTTAAAAACCTTTACAAATGCCCTGATCATACAGTCTTCGGCATTGTGCAGATCGCCGGTATAAGTCCGGCAGACACTCAGCATCTTTGGCGAATATCTTTCAAACACCTCCTTCTGAGCCAGCCGGTCGCCTTTGATCAGCAGTCTGACCATCTCTTCGGTTTTTCGGTTTTTATGGATTGAAATGATTTTCACAATTCATGTTTCTGTATATAAGACGAGACTGAAATTAAAAATGTGACAGTTTTGAAAAATTTATTCCCAAAACATTGACGGAAAGTGATTTAAATTTCAAGAAAAATTAAAATTATTTCAGTTCATAAACTTTTTCACCATTGATAAAGGTGGCAACCGCTTTGATATTGGGCAAATCATTTTCGTCTGCTTTCATGATGTCTTTGTCCAAAACCGTAAAATCAGCATATTTTCCGGCTTCGATGCTTCCTTTTTCATTTTCCTCAAAATTGGCATAAGCCGCCCAAATCGTCATTCCTCTCAAAGCTTCTTCACGGCTGAGCGCGTCTTTCATCTGAAAACCGTTTTCGGGATAATTCTTCAGATCTTTTCTGACAACCGCTGCATAAAATGTATAAAACGGACTGACATGCTCCACCGGGAAATCAGTTCCCAAAGCGATGATTCCTGTTTTGTCAAGCAATGTTTTGTATGCATAAGCGCCTTTCATTCGGTCTGCACCCAAACGGTCTTCTGCCCAATACATATCGCTGGTTGCATGGGTCGGCTGAACCGACGGAAGTATGTTGTGTGAAAAATAATCAAAACCTTCCGGCGAAATAATCTGTGCGTGTTCAACCCGCCAACGACGGTCGTTTTGTCCTTCAAGTGCTTTTTTGTAATCTCTCAAAACCGAAATGGTCGCAGAATCTCCAATCGCATGGCTGTTCATCTGAAAACCGGATTTTGCAATCATTGCAGCCAAAGTTTCAAGACTGTCGGAAGGCGTAATCATGATTCCGAAATGACCGTGACGATCGCTGTATTCTTTTCTGAGTGCGGCGCCTCTCGAACCAAGTGCACCATCCACATAAACTTTGAACGAACGAACATCCAGTCGGTCGGTTTTATAAATTCCTTTTTTGAGATAATATTCAAGATTTGCGGGTGTATTGCTCACCATCGCATAAATCCTGAGTTTCATTTTTCCTTCGCGCTGCAGATCGTCGATCAGATCGATGATTTCGGGATCGAGTCCGGCATCGTCAACAGTGGTCAGTCCGAAAGAGAGTGCAACTTTTTCGGCATCAAGAAGCGCATTGGTCGAAAATTCTTTGGTCGGTGCGGGAATGGTTGCATTGACCGGCTCCATCGCATTGTCGATCAGTACACCGGTCGGTTCGCCGTTTTTCAAAATGATTTCTCCGCCCGGAATTTTTGAGTCTTTTGTAATTCCGGCGAGTTCCAAGGCTTTTGTATTCACAAAAAGCGCATGTCCGTCCACTCTTCTGAGCGCAACCGGCGTATCGGGAAACAATTCGTTCAGTCTTTCATTGGTCGGAAATTCCTTGTCTTCCCAATCGTTCTGATCCCAGCCTCTTCCCTGAATATAATCCAGCTGATGTTCTTTTTGAAATTCAACCACACGATCGATTACTTCATCAGCGCTTTTGGTTCCTGTCAGATCGACCGCCTGCATATAAAGTCCGAGACCGTACAGATGGGCATGTGCATCGATCAGTCCGGGAACGATGGTTTTGCCTTCAGCATCATAAATCTCTTTGGGTTTGTATTTTGATTCGAGTTCTTCCGAATTTCCGACTTCAACGATTTTTCCGCCACTGACCACAAAAGCTGTGGCGGTGTCAAAATTTTTGTCAACCGTATAAACCACTGCATTTTTAACGAGCAGATCGACTGATTTTTTGGTTGAACACGAAAGAATCAGAAAAGTTGAAAGGATGAACAGTATTTTTTTCATTTTTTGAAGATTGAATTTTCAAAATTAAAAAAACATATTCGTTATCCGCCTTTGATTTTGTATAACTTTGATTCTTCAAAATTTTTCTTCTGAAATGAATTATAAAGAAGCGGTGGAATGGCTTTTTGTACAGCTGCCTGTCTTTCAGCATTCGGGCAGTTCTGCATATCGGGCGGATATCGGCAATATCACCGAATTGTGCAACAGACTCGGCAATCCGCAGGAAAATTACAAAACCATTCATGTTGCGGGCACCAACGGAAAAGGCAGCAGCTGTCACATGATTGCGTCGATTCTTCAGCAGGCCGGATACAAAACCGGACTTTATACTTCGCCGCATCTCAAGGATTTCAGAGAAAGGATTCGGGTGAACGGTCAGCTGTGCAGTGAGGAATTTGTGACTGATTTTGTAAATCTGAATTTTGAATTTATCAAATCTTTGAATGCATCATTTTTTGAGGTGACGACTGCAATGGCTTTTGAAAATTTCAGCCGTTCGAAAGTTGATGTGGCGGTGATTGAAACCGGTTTGGGCGGAAGACTGGATTCAACCAATATCATCCGGCCGGTGCTGTCTGTGATTACAAATATCGGTTTGGATCATACAGCGATTCTTGGCGATACTTTGGCAAAAATTGCATTTGAAAAAGCAGGAATCATTAAGAAAGGAATTCCGGCAGTGATTGGTGAAACGACCGATGAGACCCGTCCTGTGTTTATTAAAAAATCAAAAGAAACCCATTCGGAACTGATTTTTGCAGAGAAATTAAATTATCCCGAATACGAATCGGATCTGAAAGGAATTTATCAGTCAAAAAACAAAAGGACGGTTTTGGCTGCGGTCGATCAGTTAAGAAAATCGGGTTTTGAAATTTCTGAAGATTCAGTTAAAAAAGGTTTGATGAATGTGGTTTCAAATACCGGTTTGAGAGGAAGATGGGAAATCCTGAATCAAAAACCGCTAACGGTTGCAGATACTGCGCACAATCCGCATGGTTTGGCCGAAATAAAAAAACAGCTGAAATCGGTCAATTACAAAAAACTTCATCTGGTGCTCGGTTTTGTGAGCGACAAGGATGTGAAAACAATTCTGAAATTTTTTCCAAAAGATGCAATTTATTATTTCTGTCAGCCGAATGTGAGCAGGAAATTTAAAATCGAAGAACTTCAAAAAATTATTCCGAAAAATTTAAATTCAAATTATTACAAAAGCGTTAAAGAAGCTTTTGATGCTGCAAAATCAAATTCAGCAGAAGACGATTTGATCTATATCGGCGGAAGCACTTATGTGGTTGCAGAAATCCTGTAATGATTTATTCGATATCCGAATCTGAATCAGATTCACCTTTTTTCCATCTGTATTTGCGGTTGAGCAGATTGGACGGCAGAAAACGATCCCAGATTTTTTGATCTTTTTCGTGATAATAACCCTGACCGTAACCGTAGCCGTAACCATATCCGTAACCGTAGCCATAGCCGTAACCATAGCCAAATCCGCGGCCTGCACCGACATCGTTCAGAATCATCGCCATATTGGGCAGACGTTTTGCGCGATAGAGATCTCTCGGAATTTCGAGCAGACGTTTGTCCGAAAAGTCGATTCTGACCACATACAGAAACAGATCGGCATAATTCGCAATCAGCTGTGTATCGGTTACCAGATTGACCGGCGCGGTATCGACTACAACATAATCATACTGATCGAGAGCTTCGTCCATCATTTCTTTGAAACGGTTGTTCATCAGCAGTTCAGACGGATTGGGTGCCAACACACCCGAGTGGATGATGTCCAGACCTCTTTCTTCGTCGCGAAGCACCAGATCCTGAAGTTTTACATCAGTATCTGACAGATATTGGGTAACACCGATGTGTTTTCGGAATTTATTCATCTCAAAATATTTGAGAATCTTCGGATTTCGAATGTCGGCACCGATAAGCAAAACTTTGAATTTTCCCGAAGCAGCCAGTGTCACCGCCAGATTACTGGCGATAAATGTTTTTCCTTCACCACTGATGGTTGAAGTCACAAATATGCTTTTTGACTGATTCTTTTTGCCGGACAAATAATAACCGATGTTGGTTCTGAGAATTCTGAATGATTCCGCCAAAAGACTGCGATCGCTTTTGTCGATGATCTGTCCGCCCGATTTTGAGGCCGGAACTTCGCCGATGATCGACACACCGGTTTTCTCAACATCTTTTCTGCCCTTCACCTTGTTGTTCAACAAATAAAGCACATACAGAATTCCGAACGGAATCAGAAAACCAAATGCGGTTGCGGTTATGTAGGCTCTTTTGCTGTCTGGCGAAATCGGCGAACGGTTGCTGTAGGCATAATCCACCACTTTGATGGCTGACGGTGTTGCCGAGTTTGTAATTTCGTTTTCCTCTCGTTTTTGAAGCAGGAAAAGATAAAGCGCTTCAACGATCTGCTGTTGTCTTGAAATATCTTTGAACTGCATTTCCTGGGTTGGAAATTTTGCAATTTTTGAATCGATGATGCCGCCTTCTTTTTGGATTCTGCCCAAAGTGATCTGAACCGTTTTTTTGTAATTCGCCAGACTGTTGTGCAGATTGGTTTCGACTTCAAGTATCTGCTCGTCAAGATTTCTAACGATCTGACTGGTTTCGGTAGAATATTTCAGCATATCCATTTTTGCCAGCATCAGCTCGTTGTATTTCTGTGCGGAAGAAGAAACCGAACCGTCGTTCAGACCAATATTGGTCGGAATCAGATCATTTTTATTGGTTTTCAGATAATCTTCCATAAAATTGATCAGACTCAGCTGATTGGACTGTTCGACCATCTGTGAATAATTTCCGGTTGCCTGTCCCATGCTTGAACTTCCCTGAGCCGCCAGATCGACCACATGATTGTCTTTTTTAAAAACTTCCACATCACGGTCTCTGGACTGCAGATCTTCGGAAACTTTTGCAAGTCTTTCCTCGATGAATCGGGTGGTTTTTTCGCCGACCAGTTTTTTGTCATTGATCGCATCGCTGTTGTACTGGTCAACGAGTTCGTCAATAAATCTTCTTGCGCGGTCGGGAATGTTGTCCACCATGGTCAGACTGACCACAGAACTTCCTTCCGCGGGTTTGATTTTAATTTTTCCTTTGTAGCTGTTGGTGGCAGATTCTATGGATGAAATTGAAATCTGAATATTGGTTTCGCCTTTTACATCTTTGTTTTTGTGGGGCAGTATCATCAGTTCGTTTCCGCCGAGTTCAAAAGATTTTCCAAAAGCAGTATTGATAACTCTGTCGCCTCTGATGATTTCAATTTTTGATGCAGATATGCGTGCTTCAAAACTGATAGCGGCCGGATCTTCATTCAGCACCCTCACCTGAATGGGCGAAACTTCAGAATACACTTCCTGACGTTTTACCCTTCCTTCCACAAAATATCTGACGTTGAGCTGAAGTTTTCCGACCACTTTGGTAATCAGTCGTCTTGAGCTCAAAACCTCGATCTGATCCGCAATATTCGGTTTTACATCCAGTCTTCCGAGACTTCTTCCGGCGAGCACGCTCAATTCGGATCCGGTCTGGTTGACATCTTCTTTGATCAGGATTCTGGCTTCTGAATTGTAGAATCTTTCGGCATATCTGAGCTGAAAATAGGTAAGTGTCCAAGCGATTCCCAATCCCACTGCAAACCAATACCAGTTCCTGAGCAGCTGTTCCCAAATGATTCTGAACGTCTGCGAACTGTTCTCGATTTCTACTTCCAGTGATTCATCCAACTCCTTGTAATCCATTTCAGCATTTTAACGGGTGAGCAATGTAATTATGGTAATCATAAAACTGGCCACTGACATCAGGAAACTTACGTCTCTGACGGTGGTTGATGTGGAATTGATTTTATTTTTGTCGGGTTCCACATAGATCACATCGTTTTGGGTCAGATAAAAAACGGGGGAATTAAAAATTTCGTTCGACGTCAGATCGACTCTGTAAAAATTTCGCTGATCGCCTTCTTCCCGGATCACGAGCACATTGTCCCTGACTCCGTTGATGGTCAGATCGCCCGCCATACCAAGCGCATCGATCAGTGTCACTTTTTCATTTTCAAGTGTATAGGAACCCGGACTGCCGACCTCTCCAAGAATTGTAATTTTATAATTTGTGATTTTGATAGAAACACCAGGATCGATGATTTCTGCACTCAGCATTCCTTTCAGATACTGAATCGCTTCGTTACGGGTCAGGCCGGCCAGTTTGATTCTTCCGAGTACCGGATATTCTATGTAGCCGTCCTCATCCACCAGATAGGTTCTGTCGCCGGACTTGCTGCTTTCCTGGTTAAAAATCCTTGTGGCCTCGGTATTTCTTGCAAAGACGGTGATGTCCAGCAAATCATCGGGTTGGATGACTGCAGAATATTTTTCTGCCATTTGCTGTACAGACTCGGGATTTCCCTGAAAATATACTATCCTTTCCCTTGGCACGCAGGATACAGTCAATAACAGAAAGCACAAAAGAAATCCGATTTTGAATCTTAAAAAGAAAGAATGAGTCCTCATTTTATTTTCAGCTGATTCTGCAAATATAAAATTTAAATTATTGTGCATGCAATCTGATGTTGTAATCAATCCGTTAAAAATCTGTTTTTGTGTGGAATTCGGGAACGATTTCTACCAGTTTTGAAATCATAATTTCCTTTTCACGTTTGAAATCGTCACGATCCATTTCAACCGAAGCAAGCCGGTTGATCTTCTCAATCAGGCTGTCATCCTTTCTTTCGACGATTGCCACCATAATTTTCGGATGATGTGTCTTGAGACATTTTTCGTTTGAAGTCAGCAGTTCTTCATGCAGTTTTTCGCCCGGCCGAAGACCTGTAATGCTGATCTGAATGTCTTCGGGATATCTGAAACCGCTCAGTCTGATCATCTTTTTTGCCAAATCAAAAATTTTGACCGGCTGTCCCATATCAAATACAAACACTTCACCGCCCGAACCGATGGCAGCTGCTTCAAGCACCAACTGACAGGCTTCGGGTATGGTCATAAAGAACCGGCTGATTTCGGTCGAAGTCACCGTCAGCGGACCGCCTTCCTCAATCTGTCTTTTAAAAACCGGAATGACCGAACCGTTTGAACCGAGTACATTTCCAAAACGGGTGACGATAAATCTTGATTTTTCGGATGAATTCAAATGGGTGACATAAAGCTCTGCAATCCTTTTGGTTACACCCATCACGCTGGTCGGATTTACAGCTTTGTCGGTTGAGATCATCACAAATTTCTCAACTTCATATTTGCATGAAAGATCAGAAACGATCTTGGTTCCTTTAACATTTGTGGAAATCGCTTCATAAGGATTTTCTTCCATCAGCGGAACATGTTTGTAAGCGGCTGCATGAAAGACGATATCGGGTTTGAAATTCTTAAAGACTTTGTCCATCTTCGGCTGATTTCTAACATCGCCGATGATAAAGACACAGCGGTTTTTACTGCACAGATTCAGTGTGGACTGCTGCAGATCATAAAGCGCAGATTCCGCCTGATCTAGCAATACGAGCTGTTCGACCGGACAGGCCATCAGCTGTCTTGATATTTCACTTCCGATCGATCCGGCAGCACCGGTAACCAGTATTTTTTTGCCGCGGACTTCGTTAAAGATCTCTTTACTGTCCAGATTGATCGGTTCTCTGCCCAGAAAGTCGTCGATATTGACCGATTTGATCTGTCTGAGCGACAGGTCTCCGTTCAGCCATTTTCTGACTGCGGGAACTTTTTTCAGTTCGACGGAAGCCTCAGAAAACCGGTCTGTTATTCGGTTGAGTTCGTACGAATTCAGATTTTGAATCGATATAATGATTTCCGAAATTCCGTTTCTTTTGAGAAAATCGGCATCCACCCGGTCGGGATTGTAGATTTTCAGTCCATCGATCTTCTTTTTTCTCTTTTTTGTATTGTCGTCAATGAATCCAAAAACAGCAGTCCGGTTTCGGTCTTCTTTGTTCAATACTTTGTATGTAATCACACCCGAATCTCCGGCGCCGTATATCATCACTCTTCTTCTGGGTTTTCCGCCGCCGATGTAATTTTCATAAATTCCTTTGTACAATATCCGAAGGAAAATCATCACAAGCATATTGAAAAGGAAATGAACCAGTATAACGCTTTTGCCGATGATAAACTGCGGTTTCAGTGAAGAATAAAGAATCAGCCAGTAAAACAGACTGATCAGTGCAAGATATACCAGATTGGTGATGAGCACATTGATTACATCTCTGAATCCGGTGTGACGAATGACACCTTTGTAGGATGAGGTTGCCAAAAAAGCGGTGAGCGAACAAATCAGCACGATGGGTACCTGATAAATCACCACTTCGTGCAATTTGGTCTGCGGACCGATCTTCATAAATTTCAAAAGCAGAAAAGTAAATACAAAGGTATTGACCGAAATGTACAGATCGATCGCAAGCACGATCCATCTGGGCACTTCATCCTTAAGATTTTTTCTGAGTTTGTAACTCAGGTATTTAACACTTAATTTTTTCAATTACGCAATCCAAATTTTCACGGCTCAAATTTGATCCGCTGGGTAAACACAATCCTCTGTTGAACAAGTCTTCACTGACTCCGCTGATATATCCCTGATAATTTTTGAAAACCGGCTGCAGATGCATCGGTTTCCACAAAGGTCTGCTTTCTATCTCCGATTTCAACAGCTTCAGTCTGATTTCTTCCCGTTTTTCCTGAGATTCGGTCAGTATGCAGCTGAGCCATCGGTTTGAAAAACTGTCTTGGTTTTCGGTCGGAAATTTAATTCCGGCAACATCAGATAAATTCTGACGATAATATTCAAAATTATTTCTTCTTGCTATGATTCTGTCATTCAGCACTTCCATCTGTCCTCTTCCGATTCCGGCTGTAATGTTGGACATCCTGTAATTGTATCCGATTTCGGAATGCTGATAGTAAGGTGCATCATCCCTTGCCTGAGTAGCCAAAAAGACTGCTTTTTTCTTGAGTTCTTCGGTACCGACTCTGAGCGCTCCTCCGCCCGAAGTGGTGATGATTTTATTTCCGTTGAACGATAAAACCGAGAAATCACCCAAAGTACCGCATTTTCTGCCTTTGTATTCGCTTCCGAGCGCTTCGGCAGCATCTTCAACAATCGGGATTTCATAACGCTTTGAAATTTCTTTAATCGAATCAAAATCAAAAGGCATCCCGTACAGATGGACTGCAACGATCGCCTTTGGTTTTTTTCCTTTTGAAATCCTGTCTTTGACTGCTTCTTCCAAAAGTTCGGGAGAAATGTTCCAGCTGTCTTTCTCGCTGTCCACAAAAACAGGTTTTGCACCCAGATAGGTCACCGGATTGACAGAAGCCGAAAAAGTCATGCTCTGACAGATTACTTCATCGCCGGCTTCCACACCGGCAAGAATCAGACTGAGGTGAAGTGCGGCAGTACCCGAGCTGAGCGCTGCTACAAAAGAATCGTCTCCCAGAAAATTTTCAAGATCCTTTTCAAATCCGTTGACATTTGGGCCGAGCGGAGCTACCCAGTTCTCTTCAAAGGCACTGTTGATATATTTCATCTCTTCACCGCCCATGTGGGGTGTAGAGAGCCATATTTTATAAGCCATTATTCCAAATTTTGAATAACCAAACAAATATACGTCAAATGCATCATGCCGTTAGCCGTAATTTTACGAAACACTTAAAAAAAAGCCCCATCGCGGAGACAGGGCTTTTTTGTATTGCTGAATCATATCATTAATAATTCCACATATCTGCTTCTGACTGAAGGATGCTGTTTCTGATGTAATCGCTTTCTTCAAGCTGGCCTTTTGCATCTTTTGGAATATAATCCTCGATCGGACTGACTCCGTGGATGGTTTGGGCTTTGTACAGCACCGAGTTGAAACGCCGCGCATTGAGCATATCGTCAAAGGTGACCGTTGATGATGAGTTGCTCGGATTGAAGACGGTGTAGTTGTTGAGCACTTCTCTCGCATCCGGATACCAGATCCAGAACAGGTCAACAAAAGTTCCGTCGTCAAACTGGGTTCCCAGTGCCTGAGCATCCGGTCCCATGATACACAGCCCCAAAAGACGGTATCTCATTTCACCCAATCTGCGGTCGATATACCACATTCCTTTGATCTTCATCATTTTGATATCACTTGAGTGAACTTCAAAATTAAAGATCAGCGCATCATCCGGTTCTTCTCCGGCATCGATCATGTCAAAATAATACTGCTGGGTATCTTTGTTTGCGGTACGCGATACGATCTGTTCGTAAGTCATTTTGGTTGTAAAATATTCGTCGTCATAAACCTGCGAGATCTTACCTGATCTTACACCGTCAACCAGCGCATCGTAAAGCGACGCAGTCTCGTTGATGAATCCGTCAGACGAACGGTAGTAAGGCTGGTTCAGTCTTTCGTTGAAGTCCACAACTTCCCAAACGATTTTTGACCAGATTATATCTTTGTCTTCAATAAATCCGTATTCCAAAGGTACTGCCAGTGTACTCACGGTATCTCCGGCTTCGGTCACCATGGTTTTGGTTTCACGCTGCTCTCTGAGCTGCTCAGGCGTGAGCGCGTTCAAAACGTTTTGAGCCATGCTTGCCGAGGCTATCAAACTCATTAATCCGAAAAAAAGACACTTCATAATATGATTTTATTAATTTTTTATCTTACTTCAATTGTAACCGGCGAAGCTTCTCCGGGGCCTGCAGTCGAGTTGTACTTGATGTCAAATACACCCACGATGTCTCCAGGTTTTGCTTTTGACAGTGGTCCTGCCGCACCGCCCATCTTGTTTCCGGTAACCAGAGCTGTAGGCTGTCCCGGAACTTTCACTTTGAACGAGGTCACCTCACCGGTCACATCGAACAGGAAGTCAGGCCAGTCAAGACGAACAGTCTGTCCTGCAAGTCCGTTTGCCGGAATCTGCAGATTGGTCTTGTTCGCAATGTGTGCTCTTGCCGGCGGAACAGGTTTGATACGGAAATCCATTGAACCTGAAACCACTTTACCGGTAGATGTTTTTGCAGATGCGGTGAATTTAACCGTACCGCTTCCGGCTGCCGGTTTGAACATCCATTTGCCCGCTCCGTTCGGTCTCAGACCTCCAACACTTGCAGTCAGTGAAACAGGGCCGTCGGCACCGTTTACGGTTGCAGTGATCGGGTTGTCCAGATTACGGTAAACCACATTCATCTTATCAGCTGTAATCACAGCACCTGAAGGAAGTTCTGACAGTGTTTCTGCTACAACTTCATATTCCTGAGAGAATGGAATCGGCTCAACATATTTGCCGTCTGCACCCATCCAGGTCATCGTACCCGAAACTGTTTTAATGCCTGAACCGGCGGTATTCAGTTTGAAATTCGCTTTACCGTTAACCAAAGGAATTTCCTGACCGCCTACTGTAACTTTTCCTTGAAGCGTATTGTCAAATGCACCAAATGCAATGCTTGCATCGGCTGGTTTGTCTGAACGAACAAATGGCGGAACCATAACGATTGGCTCAAATGCTTTGAGTTCGATTTCTTCTTGAAGTTTGTTTGAAAGCAATGCTCTCACCAGGTTACCTTCCTCAGTTCTGATGTCAGACTGAAGTTTGGTAAGGTTAGCCAAACCGGCAACCATCGGCTGCTCATAAAAATTATAGTTCAACCAAGATTTCTTTCCTCTGTTATCGGTATTGAAAACATGTTCGATTCGTTTCTTATCTGCTTCAGTTGTATATACGCCTGTCATAAAACCTCTGTAGTCTTCAACTGCTTGAATCAGCTGATTCCCTTTATCAGTTGGTTTGTCCTGTTCTTTGAACAGAAGTTTGGTGAATACCTCAACGTTTGAAAGCGAAGAATAATTGGTTTCTGCTTCATCAGTATTAGCTCCATAAACCGGAAGCGTATATTCCTGAATCTTCATAATCTCCTGCTTTATGCCTTCCAAAAAATTGTAAGCTTTGTCAGATTCAGATTTTACCTGATTTGCCTTTCCCAAAATTACCGCATAAGCCGAGTCAGTCTCTGCTTTGGTTGTAATATTGTCATAGAAAGTGCTGTTGTTCTCGTTTGTCAATCTGGATGAATCATCCAGAGTCACGGTGATGTCTTCAAAAGATCTCAGTACCTGACGGTCGACGTTCATCGCCATCATCGCGATGAAGACGATATACATCAGGTTGATCATCTTTTGCCGTGCTGCTTTTCCTCCTCCTTGTGCCATTTTTAAAAATGTAGAATGTTAAACATTGTGTGAGTTTTAGAAATTATCAAATGATTAATTTCCTTTCATAGCAGACAACATACCTCCGTAAACTCTGTTCAGGTTGTTCACGCTCTCAGACAAAGCAACCAATTCCTGCTGGAATTTCTTAGAACCTTCTGCGTTTGCCTGCATTTCACTGATAAACTGTTGATTTAATTCTACTTGTTTTTGACCACTTTCCAATTGAACCTGATACAATGCGTTCAGAGACTCCATGTGGTTTGCAGCCAATGCAAGCTGGTCTCCGTACTGCTGAGTTGCAGCTGCAGCACTGGTGGTTTTGTTGATTTCATTCACTGCTGAACCAAAGTTCTCAATACCGCTTCTCAATCTTTCCATCAGAGAAACATCCAGTTTTGCGTCATTGAGCATTTTGTCCAGTTTTTGAGAAAGAGAAACATTGTCTGATTCGTCAGGCAATGCGGCTGCTTTTGATTTTCTTGCAACCGGAGTGGATGAATCGAGCAGTTCGGGATAAGCTTTTTCCCAATCATAAGCTCCTGAGGGTTTGTCAAATGCAAACACGGTAAATACAATCACCTCACATATCATACCGATTGCAAGTACGGTTGAACCGTCCAATCCGAGCAGTGAATAGTGATTGATTTTAAATAGAGCTCCCGCGATTACGATTGCAGCTCCGATACTGTAGAAGAAGTTCAAAGCGACTTCTCTTTTTGATGCTTTAAGTGCCATAGTTTAAAATGAATTTGTGTTAATTAAAAGTGTTAATTGTCCTTTATCTTTTATCTAGTTCTTTTCTTTCTGTATTTGATTTTTGATCCTTCAGGGAATGACTGAACGGTTCTGAATCCGATGAAGCTTCGTGCAGAGTCTTTGTGTTCCCAGTCTCTTGCGCTCACCATCAGCATATAACCGATGTCTTTCCATGAACCGCCTCTGACAGATTTCTTGTCGCTTCTTTCGCGTGCAAGTGTCGGGTTCAATGTTGAACTCATCTGATAGAATGCTTTGTCGTATGGAGATACTGTCCACTCGCCCACGTTTCCTGCCATGTCATACAGACCGTATCCGTTTGCATGGAAAGTTTTTACAGGTGCAGTGTACATATAGCCTTTGCCTTCTTCCTCAATATAGTCACCTCTTTTGGGTTTGAAGTTCGCCAGATAACAGCCTCTGTCGTCGGTCAGGTAAGGACCTCCCCAAGGATAGGGTGCATCCTGCATTCCGCCGCGCGCCGCATATTCCCATTCGATTTCGTTTGGAAGACGATATGCGATCACTTTCTGAGGTGAATCTTTTCTTTTTCTTTTTGTTGCCAGATAGTCATTCTGCTTTTTGGTTCTGAATGCGCAATAAGCCATCGCCTGGTTCCAGTTGACACCAACCACGGGGTAATCCGAGTAAGCATCGTGCCAGAAATAGTTTTCGTGCATCGGGTCGTTGTATGCATAGTTGAAGTCACGCACCCATACTGTGGTGTCGGGATAAACCGGTACAACTTCTTCGTGACGGAAGTCAACACGGAAAGAATCCGGATTGTTTGCTTCTTTTGCAGCACTTTCCTGATCAATCCAGGTATATTTAAATTTCAGTTTTCTTACATCAACAAGACGTTCATCATTGAATCTTTCTTCGGGCGGATAATAAAGCGCATCGATAGCTTCAGCATAATCGACATCGGGATATTCGTATTTGTTCCATGCCAGATCAACGTTCCAGTTCAGTTTACGCTGTTCGTTGTAGCTGCCTTCTCTTCCGTCTGATTTTGAAGCCACATAATCATCCCATGGCGTAGGCTCGCCGTCTTCGCTTCCCGAAACATATTTGTATGCAGCGATACCTTCTTCATTTCCAGAAGAACCGGTGGTCGGATCAAATCCAAGATCAGCTGCCTTCTCAGCCAGCATGGTTCTAGCGATTGAATCACGGACATAATCCACAAACACATGATATTTTGAATTTGTGACCTCGGTATCGTCCATAAAAAAGCCGGATACGGTTACGGTTCTCACCGGAGCCGAATTATCGAAGGTAAAATCGTAGTCTGTCTGACCCATCACAAACGAACCACTCGGAACGGGAACCATTCCTTTGGGTCGCTGCGGAGTCCATGTAGTTGATTTTTTACCTACAATCTGACCATCATCCTTGCCTCCGTTTCTTCCCTTTTTTAACATCTTACAGGAAGAAAGAGATAGGGACAAAATGATTACTGCTGCCAATGCTTTCTTCATCCTTATTTTTTTAAGCGTGTAAATCTATAATATTTTTACAATTCCCCAAAAATTTTTATCGGGCATTTAGCTAAACGATTAAATTGACAAATTATTGTTGTCAGTATAATTTTTTATAAGCCTTCCACCATCTGTGCGGAATTTTGCCCAAAAGCGAATCTTTGTAATCTTTATTCGAACACGGAATAATCTGATGCCTCCCGTCAACAGTTTCCGAATCATCCAATTCCAGCCACCACTGATCTGACATGATGTTGCGGTAAAAGACCAATTCCTGCTCAGCCAGCTGAACACGGAAAGTCTCAAAACTCCTTTCATTGTCAAAATCCAAATCTCCTGCAGAATGATTTTTGCCCTCTATAAAATACCAAAGAATCTCTGCCAGCAACAAATTGTCCGGCAGTATGTTTTTCGCCTCAAAGTTATAAACGCCAAACGACCTTACTTTATTGTTGATACCCGAATATCTTGCAATCGCACAAATCTCTCTCGAGCTGAAACCGTTGGGTGAAGGTTCTGCATTCGATTGAAAGTCAGAATGCTGAATCGAATCCAGATTTAAAATCACCATATCCGAATTTCTCAATTCCGGCTCGCTTTCGTCCAAATTTTCGGTGAGCAGTCCAAGACGTTTGACCTCAAAATTCAGTTCCTCCATCAGATCGAGTTCCTCCTGAGCAACAAAATAAGTCTGATGTCCCAGATGAGTATAATCAAAAAGTGAATGGGGTTCGTTTGTAATAATTTTACTCAAATAATTGAATTCCGATAATTCTTCGGAATCATTTCCCAGTCTGAAACGGTTGTCAATACAGCTGAGATTTACCTGGTGTGTCACCGCGTCAAATGCCCTGAACTGCCAGTAAGCCAGCGCCGGATCATCACCTATTATTATTAATGTACATTTCTTTTTAAGCAGTTCCTGTTGAATTTTCAGAAATGCAAAATAAGTATCGTCATCGGTTGCGCCCGGCAACAGATCGCCCAGATCATAAATTTTTAGCTGCCAGTTTCCGTTTTTCAGCCGATAAAACTGTTTTCTGAACTGATCTACCGAATTTTCACCGTCAAAATTGTTTCTTTTGTAAACACCGATGATTGCAATTGAATTTTCATCCGGATCATTGTCAAAACCGATGCTGTGGCCGATCGAGAATGTATCGAGATCGGCTGCAAACTGTCTGAGTTCATCCGAAACCGGAGTCAGGAATTCGTCTGTCATTTCTTTTTGGAAGCGGGTTTTTGTTGTTCGATTAATTTCTTCACATCATCGAGTTTCAGTTTTTTCGCATCCACCTCTTTTGCAAGCTCAATTTTTGTCTTTCCCTTGATGATATTGTGTCTGCCCCATCTCGCTTTTTCGATTCGGATGCCTTCTTCCTCCCAGTTCTGAACCACCTTTTCGGCTTCTTTTCTCAGCTTGTCCTCAATCAGTTCTTTGATGTCGGATTGGGAAAGATTGTCAAAATCGTATTTTTTGGACACATTGATATAAAGGTCGCCCCATTTGATAAACGGACCGAATCTTCCTTTTCCCTTGGTCACTTCTTTGCCGTCGTATATCGCAATCGGTGCATTTGCCTTCAGTTTCTGTTCCACCAGCTCAACCGCACGTTCAAAACTCAGCTCCATCATGTCCTCATCTTTTGGAATCGAAACAAAAATTTCTTTGTATTTCACATAAGGACCGAATCTTCCGACATTCACTTCGAGTTCACCGCCTTTGTATTCGCCCAGTTTTCTCGGCAGATCAAACAGCGCAAGCGCTTCTTCAAGTGTAACACTCTGAATCGACTGGGTTTTGAGCAGACTTGCAAATTTTGGTTTTTCTTCGTCTTCGGTTTCACCGATCTGAATCATCGGACCAAAACGGCCGATTTTTGCAAATACGGGTTTGCCAGATTTCGGATCAGTTCCCAAAGCTCTTTCACCGGTCGCGCGTTTTGCGGTTTCTTCCACATTTTCGACATTCTCGTGAAATCTTTCGTAGAAATCACCGATCATCTCGGTCCATTTCTCTTTGCCTTCTGCTATGTCGTCAAAACTTTCTTCGACTTTGGCGGTAAAATCATAATCCATAATATAGGTGAAATGATCGACCAAAAAATCATTGACCACCACACCGATGTCGGTCGGAATCAGTTTTCTTCTGTCTGCGCCAAAAGTTTCGGTTTCGGTTTTTTCAGTAATTTTTCCCGATTTCAGTTTCAGCGTTTTCAATTCTCTTTTTTCGCCGTCCAGATTTCCGAGAATCACATATTCTCTGTGCTGAATGGTTGAAATGGTCGGCGCATAAGTTGATGGTCGGCCGATACCGAGTTCTTCCAGTTTTTTAACCAAAGATGCTTCTGTATATCTCGGTGCTGCTTTTGTAAATTTCTGGGTTCCAAAAATTTCTTCTGCATCCAATGCATCTCCCTTGTGTACATCGGGCAATATGGATGAACCGGTCGAAGTATCGTCATCTTCGTCGGTTACCGTGTCCTGATAAACTTTCAGAAATCCGTCAAACACGATGATTTCACCTTTTGACTGAAAGATTTCTTTGTTTTTTGAATTTTTGATATCAATGATCGTCCTTTCCAGATCTGCCTGTGCCATCTGGCTGGCAATCGCTCTTTTCCAGATCAGTTCATACAGTTTTCGCTGACTCGGATCTGCTCCTGCAGATTTCAGATTGAAATCTGTCGGACGGATGGCTTCGTGCGCTTCCTGTGCTGATTTGCTTTTTGTGGTATAATTTCTCGGTTCGCTGTATTTGTTTCCAAATTCGGATTTGATCGTATTTTCTGCCGCGGCAATCGCATCCTGTGAAAGGTTGACGCTGTCGGTTCTCATATAAGTGATCAGTCCCGACTCGTATAACTGCTGTGCAACCCGCATTGTTCTCGAAACCGGATAACCGAGTTTGAGCGAAGCTTCCTGCTGAAGGGTTGAAGTTGTAAAAGGTGCTGACGGTGTACGTTTTGCAGGTTTTTTCTGAAGATCACTGACACTGAATTCTGCACCCAGACAGGATTCTACAAATGATTTTGCTTCATCATAAGTTTTGAATTCTTTGGTCAGAACCGCTTTTAATGATTTTTTGTCTTTGGTCAGAAACTGAGCTGTAAATCTGAATGAAGACTGTGGTTTGAAATTTTGAATTTCTCTTTCGCGCTCAACAATCAGACGAACCGCAACCGACTGTACACGACCTGCGGACAGTCCCGGTTTTACTTTTTTCCAGAGAATGGGCGAAACCTCAAAACCGACCAGACGGTCCAAAACCCTTCTCGCCTGCTGCGCATCCACCAGATCGTTGTCGATTTTTCTCGGATTATCGATTGCTTTTTGAATTGCTCTTTTTGTAATCTCGTTGAATGAAATCCTGTGTGTATCTTTTTTTGAAAGCCCCAGCACATTGTACAAATGCCATGCGATCGCTTCACCTTCACGGTCCTCATCAGAAGCCAGCCATACGGTTTCCACCTTTCCGGTCAGCTCTTTTAATTTTTTGACCACATCCTTTTTATCGGGCGAAACCTCATAGACCGGTTTGAAATTGTTGTCGATCTCAATCCCCATTCCTTTCTTGGGCAGATCAGAGATATGACCGAAACTTGATTCGACCATAAAATCGTTTCCAAGATATTTCTGAATGGTTTTTGCTTTTGACGGCGACTCGACGATTACTAAGTTTTTGGGCATCTCAAAATTTTTGCAAAAGTAGAAACATTTTTTTTAAGTTACCAAAAGCTTAATTTTCACCGATCTCCGAAATCGGATCATCATCAAATCCGACCATGTGTTTGTAAAGCATATAAACCGTAACAAAAACAAACGGATAAGTAAACACCCTGCCGACACAGCAGATCAGATAACCTGCCCAACCGATCAGTGTTGCAACCAGCAGTATTTTGAAAACTTCAAACCAGTTCTGATTGACCAGATTCACACTTGATTTGAGCGCATCCACACCTCCTTTTCCGCCAAACATTACAAAAGGACAGCCCAAAACTGCCGCCACCCATATATAGATACCCGGAATCACAAACAAAAACAATCCGATTTTTGAAAGCACAAAATAAATCAGTGCAAGCACCATCAGACGGCTCCAGTAATAAGGTTTGAAACCTTCGAACAGTGTGGAGACAGATGAAAATCCGTCTCTGTCCATTTCTCTGCAGACCAGCATAAATCCGCCGGCAAGCGGAAAACTCAGCAAGAGAATAAAGTCGGTTCCAAAACGGGTGATTAGCGCTACTGCTGTATTGTCGCTGTAAAAATCAATCGCTTTTTCATAAATCGTATTGAAATCGCGTGAGCCTTCAAGTTCTTCTGCCAATTGCTGTGAAAGTGCATTCAGCCCGGTTGCAGATTCAAACACAAATCCAACGATTGCTGATGCAACCAGATAAATCAGTACTGCAATTGCTCCGTAACCGAACAGTTTTTGGTATAATTCTTTTGATTCTCCGAAGATTTCTCCAAAATCAGGCTTTCTGTTAAATATAGGATTGGGGCGATCAAGTATTTCCATTTTTTTCAGTTTGGGTCAAAAGTAAACAAAATTATTTCTCGAAAAATCAGGCATTGTCAAATTGAAAATTTTTTTTCGGCTGAAATCATCGATTCGATCAAAAGTTAAAAAACATTAAATCAAAAATCATCTGTCAGATTGTCAGTTATTTTTTAATAAATTTGCAGACTGTTTAATAAGCGGAAAATGCAATCAAACATAAAAGATACAGACGAATCAAGACAGGGCGAATCAATGGTGCTGGAAGGAAAAGAAGGCAACTCAAAAAAACTTTTTATAGAAAGTTACGGTTGTCAGATGAACTTTTCGGATTCTGAAATCGTAGCCTCAATCCTGCTTGAAAACGGATACAATACCACTTCAGAACTGGAGGAAGCAGACCTGATCATGATTAATACCTGCGCGATCCGTCACAAAGCGGAAGACACCGTCAGAAAAAGACTGACAGAATTCAATGCGCTGAAAAGAAAAAAACCAAGTCTGAAAATCGGCGTCTTGGGCTGTATGGCAGAAAGACTGAAAACCAAACTGCTCGAAGAAGAAAAAGTGGTCGATCTGGTCGCCGGACCCGATGCCTACCGCGATCTGCCCAAACTGCTTGAAGATGTGGATGACGGCAGACAGGCGATCAATGTGATACTGTCAAAAGAAGAAACTTATGCCGACCTGAATCCTGTCCGTCTGGGCGGAAACGGTGTGACTGCCTTTGTATCGATCACCCGCGGATGCGACAATATGTGTACTTTCTGTGTGGTTCCGTTTACACGAGGAAGAGAAAGAAGCCGCGAACCCGAATCGATCATCAACGAATGCATCAATCTGTGGAATCACGGTTACAGGGAAATCACACTGCTCGGTCAGAATGTGGATTCGTATCTGTGGTACGGCGGCGGTCTGAAAAAAGATTTTGACAAAGCAACAGAAGAACAAAAAGAGAATTCGGTTGATTTTGCTGAATTGCTTGACAGAGTTGCTGTTGCAGTGCCCGGAATGAGAATTCGTTTTTCGACTTCAAATCCTCAGGATATGCACGAAAGCGTACTCAGAACCATGGCAAAACACGACAATATCTGTAAATCCATCCACCTGCCTTTCCAATCCGGAAGTACTGCAGTTTTGAAAAGGATGAACAGACAGCATACCCGTGAAGAATACATTGAGCTGATTGACAAAATCAAATCGATCGTTCCGAATATTGCACTTTCACACGACATCATCGCCGGATTCTGCGGTGAGACCGAAGAGGAACACAAAGAAACGCTGAGTCTGATGGAATATGTGAAATACGATTTTGGTTATATGTTCGCCTATTCAGAAAGACCGGGAACACCGGCACACAAAAAGATGGCAGACGATGTACCTGAAGAGGTCAAAAAGAGAAGACTGACCGAGATCATCGATCTGCAGCAGGTCCATTCAAAACAAAGACTGGAATCTTATCTCGGAAAAGTTCACGAAGTCCTGATCGAAGGAAACAGCAAACGCGATGAAAATTTCTGGTATGGCCGGATTTCACAAAATGCGGTAATGGTTTTCCCAAAAACCGAAGGGACGAAAGTCGGGGATTTTGTAATGGTCAGAGCTGACAGTTGTACTTCGGCGACACTTTTGGGGGAAATGATATAGTTTGTTTCAAGTTTCAGGTTTCAGGTTTCAAGTTAATTCAGTGAATAAATATTTAAAGTTATGGCGACAATCAGAAGATTTGAAGACTTGGAAATCTGGCAGGAAGCGAGAAGGCTTGCAAAAGTCATTTACAAACTAACAAATGAAACCGAATTTAAAACGGATTTCAAATTTAAAGAACAGATAAAATCTTCATCGGGTTCAATTATGGACAATATCGCTGAAGGTTTTGAAAGAGACGGAAATCTTGAATTCAGACAGTTTTTGGCTGTTGCAAAAGGTTCAGCAGGAGAAACAAGATCACAATTATACAGAGCTTTTGACTATGAATACATCAGAGAGGAAACTCTAAACGAATTGAAAAACGATTTTGAAAATTTAAGCGGAAAAATAAAAAAATTTATTTCATATCTGAACAAAACTGACATCAAAGGAAGTAAATTTCAAAAACCTTAAAACTAATTGTTATTAACCAAACCTAAAACTTGAAACCTGAAACTCCAACATGAAACTTGAAACCTGAAACTTGAAACCCAACATGAAACCTGAAACCTGAAACAAAAAAGACTTAATGGATAATTTACAAACCATAAAACAAAGATTCTCAATCATCGGAAATGATCCGGGATTGAACCGTGCGCTTGAAAAAGCAATCCAGGTGGCACCGACCGATATTTCGGTTTTGGTCAGTGGAGAGAGCGGTGTCGGAAAGGAATTTATTCCAAAAATCATACATTCTCAATCTCATCGGAAACACAATAATTATATCGCAGTCAATTGCGGTGCAATTCCGGAAGGAACAATCGATTCAGAACTTTTTGGTCATGAGAAAGGAGCCTTTACCGGTGCGACTGCAACCAGAAAAGGATATTTTGAAGTAGCCGACAAAGGAACCATCTTTTTGGATGAAGTCGGTGAGCTGCCTGCTCCCACTCAGGTGCGACTGCTCAGGGTTTTGGAAAGCGGCGAATTTATGAAAGTCGGTTCTTCCGAAATTCAAAAAACGGATGTGAGAGTTGTGGCGGCAACCAATGTGAAGATGGAAGAAGCGATTGAAAAAGGGAAATTCAGAGAAGACCTTTATTATCGTCTCAATACGGTTGAAATCAATATGCCGGCTTTGCGCGAAAGAAAAAATGATATTCCGCTGCTGTTCAGAAAGTTTGCAGCCGATTTTGCCGAAAAATACAGAATGCCGCCTTTGGAGCTTCAGCCCGAAGCGGTTCAGTATCTGATGAACTATCCGTGGCCGGGAAACATCAGACAGCTCAGAAATTTTGCAGAAGAAATATCGGTGGTTGAAAAAGACAGAAATATTTCGGCCGAAAAAATCAGAAGTTATCTGCCTTATCAGTCAAGCGTTCCGGCGCTGATTCCGGGGAAATCTGACAATTCCGATCATCTGGAAAGAGAACTGCTTTTCAAATTTCTTTTGGATATGAAAAAAGATCTGAACGATTTGAGATCTTTGACTTTGGATCTGATTCATAATAAGGAAAATATTTCGTCAGGAAATCTTGAAACGCTTCAGCGTGTGATTCGTGAAAAGACTGAATCTGAAAGAGATTACGGTGCCATGCAGATTTATCAGAAAGACGAGGTTCCAACCCATATCGTTCAGGATTATACCGAATATCCGGATCATGATTATGAGGAAGTCAATGTTCAGAAAGAATCGCTTTCGCTTCAGGACAATGAGATGGAAATGATCAGAAAGGCGTTGGAAAAACACAAAGGAAAAAGAAGATCTGCGGCAGAGGAACTCGGAATTTCGGAAAGGACGCTTTATCGAAAAATCAAACAGTATAATTTGGAATAAACGATTTTAATACATTTTTCAATGCGAAGCAGAGCAGTGAAGTAATCTAAAAAGATGATAAAATCACAATAAATGGATAGAGAATACATTGATTGGATTCAGGAGCTGAAACAACGCATCAGATCTTCACAGATTAAGGCGGGCCTGGCTGTAAATGCTGAAATGATTTCTCTGTATTGGAGCATTGGAAAAGATATTGCTGAAAAACAAAACAGTTTCGGTTGGGGAAGTAAAATTGTTGAACAAATGTCGAAAGATTTAAAACGTGAATTACCTGACACCAAAGGTTTCTCACGATCAAATCTGTTTGCTATGCAGCGATTTTACTCGTTTTATAAAGATTCCGAATTTGTTTACCAAGCTGGTGGACAAATTCAAAATGAGTCTGAGAGTGAGGGAGATTCAATTGTTTACCAAGTTGGTGGACAATTAAGCAAAGAGAGTATATTATGCAAAATCTGCCCACAGTTCAGGAATTAGAATACGAACTCAAAAAAATTGATAATGAACCTGAGAAAAAATAAAAAGCGCTTCAAATACATTTACTGTATTCTTTTTGGTTTAACCGCGCTCGTTTTGAATTCATGTTATACCCTTTCGGGTTCATCGATTGATCCAAACTGGGAGACGATTAAAATTTCAAATTTTCCGAATTATGCGCCCTATCAGAATCCAAATTTGAGTCAGCAGTTTACAGATCAGCTTCAGGATATTTTCAATAACCGCACAAAGCTTTCGCTGACCAACAGCGAGGATGCGGACTTGCTGATCGATGGAGAAATCACAAATTATCAGCAGTCTTCGGTTGCGATTCAGGCAAATGAAACCGCCGGAAAAAACAGACTGACAATGACCGTCAGAGTAAGATATCAGAACACAAAAGACGAGACAAAAAGTTTTGACAGAACCTTTTCGGCTTATGAAGATTTTGATGCAAACCTCACACTGATGCAGGCAGAGAGCGGTTTGCTCGACAGCATACTTGAACAGCTGACCGGTCAGATTTTTAATGCAATCGCGATGGACTGGTAAATTTGGCCGGAAGACGGATGCCGGAAAACGGAAGTAATTTCGTGTAATCTGAAGATTTGAAATTGAAATTATATTTAGCCTCAGTTTTATTTATTTTAAGTTTCTTTTTTGGAAACAGTCAAACTATTGCCGAACATTATCAAACAAAAGATTTTGATGTGGCAATTTTCCCAAAGGAATACGAACTTTACGGTTTTGAAAAAAGATTTAAGCCTACAAAAGAAGAAATAGCAAAAGCTGAACAGGCGCTGAAAATGCAATTAAAAGAAATCAATAAAAATCAGCCGAATCAATCTTCAAGTCCCGTTATTCATAAAAACTTAAAAAATACAAACGTCAGTACATCGGATTTTATGATGAAAACGGAAAGAAATGTCTTTTGATTAATTGTTTCTGGGCAGACGATAAAAATGACGATCATTGGTTAAACGATTTAGTTCTGGTTGAAGACGGTGGTAGTTATTACTGGGAAATAAAATATTCAGTTGATGATGATCAATTATTTGATTTACATGTAAACGGATATTCCTGATTAATTCTATACAAAACAAACTCTTATGGAAAACTCAAAAGACATCCAAATTCAGCAAAAGATTCTCAACTCAATCTACTTTGTTCGAGATCAGAAAGTGATGATGGACAGCGAGTTGGCTGAGTTGTACGGTGTGGAAACCAAAAGACTGAATGAACAGGTCAAAAGAAATATCGACCGTTTTCCGTCTGATTTTATGTTTCAGCTGAATCCAAAAGAATGGGCTGACTTGAAGTCGCAATTTGCGACCTCAGGCCCAAGCTGGGGCGGCAGAAGAACTCCGCCTTATATGTTTACCGAACAGGGAGTTGCAATGCTGTCGTCGGTGCTCAACAGTCCGACCGCGATTCAGGTCAATATTTCGATCATGCGGATTTTTGTCAAAATGAGACAATGGGCATCAAATTATGAAGATCTGCTTGAAAAAATCGAGAAACTGAATCGAAATCAAACCGACCAATCCACCGAGATTAATCATATATGGCAGGTTTTGGGAGAATTTGTAAATCCAAAACAAACCGGCCGGAAAACTATCGGTTACAAAAGAAATAAAAAATAAAAAAGACAACTTTCCTATAAATGTAGAGACGTACGGCCGTACGTCTCTACATTTATTATATAACGTAAATCTCTCAATCAAACTGTTCCTCCCTAAATCAAATCACACATCTTTGAATCAATAATCCACTCCCATAAAAAAAGACGATCAACAGACCGTCCGTGGTGACTCCGAGAGGATTCGAACCTCCGACCAATAGTTTAGGAAACTACTGCTCTGTCCAGCTGAGCTACGGAGCCAAACAAAAAAAAGGCTGCCCGTGACGGGAAGCCTTTGTTATTTTCAATTATGTAAATAATCGATTTTTGAGCTTATTCCACCACAGGATCGATCGATACGAATGACCTGTTGTTGGCTTTCTTGCGGAAAACCACGGTACCGTCAATCAGCGCAAACAAAGTGTGATCTTTTCCGATCCCAACATTGTCACCCGGATGGTGTACGGTTCCTCTCTGCCTTACCAAAATATTTCCGGCTTTGGCAGTCTGTCCGCCGAATATCTTCACACCCAGTCTTTTAGAATGCGACTCTCTACCGTTCTTGGAACTACCGACTCCTTTCTTATGTGCCATTTTATTTCAGATTTATTTTTTTACTTCGTCAAATTTAGCAATATTCTCAGCAATCAGACTGTCAACATCTTCATGAGTCAGCACTCTTTTGCCAAGTTTTTCTTTCAATCCGCTGCCCAGTTCGGTCAGGGTTTCACGGTTTCCTTTTGATTGGGACAGACCGTGTTTCTTCAAATGATAATTCAATTCGTGGTTCTCGCCGAAATTTACGGTTGCGTAATCAGAATTCGGATTGGCTGATTTTTCAGTTTCAGCTTTCTCTTCTTTCTTCGCTTCCTTTTTGATTTCAGCTTTTGGTTCTGCTGCTTTGCTCAACTCTTCAGCGGGAACTTCAGCCAGTTTTGCCGGTTCTGCTTTTGGAGCTTCTTTTTTTGCAGCTTTCTTTGCAGCACCGCTTCCGGCACCGATAGAAACCACTTCGATCTTGGTGAAAAGCTGACGGTGTCCGTTTTTAACTTTGTAACCTTTTCTTCTTTTCTTTTTGAAAACGATTACTTTGTCACCTTTCACATGCTCGACGATCTTTGCCACTACCGACATGCCGTCTATAACCGGGGCGCCAACCTGTACTGAACCGTTATCAGTCAGAAGCACACGGTCAAAAGACATTTCGTCTCCCGGTTCTCCGCCCAAACGGTTTACATACAACTGCTGGTCTTTCTCAACTTTGTATTGAAGCCCTGCTATTTCTACAATTGCATACATTATATAAATATTATTTTGATTTTCGGACGGCAAATGTAGCAATTATTCTTTTACATTGCACACAAATAGCCGATATTTTTAAAATTCCGGTCATTTTTTGATTTCCAACTGCAAATTTATTGCTTTTCAAATCAAGTCGGCTGATTTTCAATACAAAACCAAAACTTTGATTTTCATTCCTGATTTCTGATCAAAATTTCTGTCAGAATTAACCCAATTGAAAAATTATTTATAATCGATATAAATTAAGCGTTTTCAATAATATATACAAAGGTTGGGCCTTTTGAGCACTGAATAGTTCTTAAATTTACCCCGCATATTTTTAGTAAAAATGGACACATCTTTTGATTATTTACCAATCCTCATACTATTTGTTCTTGCAGCCGGGTTTGTGGTCGGAACCATCATTATCACCCACATGCTCGGACCAAAAAGACAAACCAAAGACAAACTTGAGAACTTTGAAAGCGGGATCGAACAGCACGGAAATGCAAGACAGCCTTTTGCCGTCAAATATTATCTGGTAGCGATACTGTTTGTGCTGTTTGATGTTGAAGTTGTATTCTTTTATCCCTATGCCGTGAATTTCAAAGAGTTGGGATGGGAAGGATTTGCAGCCGTCAGCCTGTTTGTCGGTCTGTTCCTGATTATGTATCTTTATGTAAGAAAAAAAGGCGCGCTGGATTGGGAAAAATAAGCGCGTCCGATTTAAAATTTTAAAAGTCAAAAAATGATTTTCAATAAAAGACCGGTTACTCACAACACAAATGTGAAATTAGTTGAAATGCCCGAGATGTATCAGGGCGAAGGCTTTGGCGCAATGCAGCTGTCAAAGGTGGTCGGACTGGCAAGAAAGAATTCGATCTGGCCGCTTCCGTTTGCCACTTCATGCTGCGGTATCGAGTTTATGGCAACCATGGCAGCCCATTATGACTTGGCAAGATTCGGGAGCGAACGTCTTGCGTTCACACCCAGACAGTGTGATCTGCTGATGGTGATGGGAACCATTGCAAAAAAGATGGGACCGGTTGTGAAACAGGTTTATCTTCAGATGGCAGAACCCAGATGGGTGATGGCTGTCGGTGCCTGTGCGAGCAGCGGCGGGATTTTCGATACCTACTCGGTGCTTCAGGGAATTGATCAGATCGTACCGGTGGATGTTTATGTTCCCGGGTGCGCACCAAGACCCGAAGCGATACTCGACGGAATTCTGAAGGTTCAGGAACTCGTCGGAAACGAAGACATCAGAAGAAGAAATTCTCCCGAGTATCAGGAAATGTTGAGAAGTTACGGAATCTTATAATTTGGGGTTATGTTGGAAGATCAATTTATTTTGGAAAAACTGCATTCGAAATTCGGTGAAGCAATCACCGGATACGAGCAGAATTATGATATAATGGCGGTTTACGGCGACAAAGAACAGAATCTGAAAATCATTCAGTATCTGTATGACGACGAAGAACTCGGATTCAAATTCCTGACCGATCTGACCGCAATCCACTATCCGGACAACAAAGGCGAAGAGCTGGTTGTAACCTATCTGGTTTACAATATGCTGAAAAAAAAGCATCTCCGGTTAAAATTCAAACTCGATATTGAAAAACCGGATATCTATACGCTGACCTCTCTTTTTGTCGGTGCAAACTGGCTGGAGAGAGAATGTTATGATTTCTTCGGAGTAAACTTTGTGGGTCACCCAAATCTAATCCGAATCATGAATGTCGAAGAAATGGATTATTTCCCGTTGAGAAAACAATATCCGCTCGAAGATCAGACCCGTAAAGACAAGGACGACGATATGTTCGGTCGGGGTGATTCTCATTTTAATCTGGGGAAACTCAATATCTAAACAGTTGATTGAGATGGCAAAAATTAAAGAAAAAGAAAGAAAAAATATAGAACTCCCTGAGGAGTCACTCGAAAAACAATCGAGAACGCTCAATCTGGGACCTACCCATCCTGCCACCCACGGTGTGTTTCAGAACATACTCGAGATGGACGGCGAAAGAGTGCTGAGTGCAGAGGCAACCGTCGGATATATTCACCGGGCATTTGAAAAGATTGCAGAACAGAGAGCATTCTATCAGGTGACTCCGCTGACCGACCGTCTGAACTACTGTTCGGCTCCGATCAACAATCTGGGTTGGCATATGACGGTCGAAAAACTGCTTGGCGTTGAAATGCCAAAAAGAGTTGACTATATGCGTGTCATCATCATGGAACTCGCAAGAATTTCTGATCACCTGATTTGTAATTCTGTGATTGGTGTTGATGCGGGTGCATTTACCGGTTTCCTCTATGTGATGGAATACAGAGAATTGATTTATGAGATTTATGAAGAAATTTCAGGTGGACGTCTGACTACCAATATTGGAAGGATCGGCGGTTTTGAAAGAGATTTTAATCAGATCGCTTGGGAGAAAATCGATAAATTCCTGGTTGAATATCCAAAAATCCTGAAAGAATTTGAAGGTCTGTTTGACAGAAACCGAATCTTTATGGAAAGAACCCAGGGTGTTGGCGGAATCAGTCTGGACAGAGCACTTCATTACGGATTTACAGGACCCAATCTGAGAGCTGCCGGTTTGGATTATGACATCAGAACCGCAAAACCATATTCACGATACCACGAATTTGATTTTAAAGTTCCGGTCGGTACAACAGGCGACATCTATGACAGATATATGGTGAGAAATCAGGAAATGTGGCAGTCCCTTTCGCTGATCAAACAGGCGGTTCAAAAGATTCACGATCTGAAGGGAGAGGAAGCAATTCCGCATCATGCAGATGTACCCGATTATTATCTGCCGCTGAAAGAAAAAGTTTACACCAAGATGGAAGAAATGATTTATCACTTCAAAATCATCTATGGTGAAATCGATCCGCCGGTCGGAGAAGTTTATCACGCGGTGGAAGGTGCAAACGGAGAACTCGGATATTATCTGGTAAGCGACGGCGGACGTGCTGCCTACAGACTTCATTTCAGAAGACCCTGTTTTATCTATTATCAGGCTTATCCCGAAATCATTGTCGGTTCGCTGATCAGTGATGCGATCCTTACGATGAGCAGTATGAATATGATTGCAGGCGAAATGGACGCCTGATTGAATGAATTGAAAGAATTGGATTCAGACCCGGGTTTGAATCGATGATTATAAAAACAAATAAAATGGCTGAAGTTAAATTTTCAGAAGAAGCATACAAAAAGATTCAGGAAATCATCACCCGTTATCCGGAAGGAAAACAAAAGAGTGCGCTGATTCCTGCTCTGCATATCGCTCAGGCCGAATCAGGAGGCTGGATGGATGTTCCTGTATTGGATCATGTGGCTGAAATTCTGAATCTCAATCCGATTGAGGTTTATGAAGTGGCTACTTTCTATACCATGTTCAATCTGAAACCGGTCGGAAAATATGTACTGGAAGTCTGTCAGACCGGACCCTGTATGGTTTGCGGTTCAGACAAGATCATCAACCACATCAAACAGAAACTGAATATTGAGGTGGGTGAAACTTCCGCAGACGGACTGTTTACACTCAAACCTTCAGAATGTCTGGGTGCCTGCGGTTATGCGCCGATGATGATGCTCGGTAAAAATTACAAAGAACATCTGACGGTTGAAAAAGTGGATGAATTAATTGAAGAATTAAGAAATCAGGCGTAATGGGAGAGACACTATTATTATTAAAACACAGAAATGTGCCCGGTATACGCAAATACGACGTGTACAGGGAACATGACGGATATAAGGCGGTTGAGAAAGCGTTCAACATGACGACCGATGAAGTTCTGGAAGAAGTCAAAACTTCAGGACTGAGAGGACGTGGAGGTGCAGGATTCCCAACCGGACTGAAATGGAGTTTTATTGCAAAACCCGAAGGCGTTCCAAGACACCTGGTGGTCAATGCGGATGAATCTGAACCCGGAACTTTTAAAGACCGTTTTCTGATGGAACACATTCCTCACCTGCTGATTGAGGGAATCATTATTTCGTCATACTGTCTCGGCAGTAATGTTTCATACATATACATCAGAGGTGAATACGGTTGGATCATCGACATCCTCGAAGAAGCGATTGCAGAAGCAAAAGCAAACGGCTGGCTCGGAAAAAATATCAAAAACAGTGGATTCGATCTTGAGATTTATGTTCATCCGGGTGCGGGTGCATACATCTGCGGAGAGGAAACCGCATTGCTCGAAAGTATAGAAGGGAAAAGAGGAAACCCGAGGATCAAACCTCCATTCCCGGCTGTAAAAGGACTTTGGCAAAGACCGACTGTGGTCAACAATGTGGAATCGATTGCATCCGTCGGGCCGATCATCAATATGGGCGGTGCCGAATATGCAAAAATCGGAGTGGGCCGTTCAACCGGAACCAAACTGATTTCTGCCTGCGGAAACATCAACAAACCGGGCGTTTATGAAATCGATATGACACAGACGGTTGAAGAATTTATCTATTCAGATGATTTCTGCGGAGGAATTGCAAATGGAAAAAGACTGAAAGCCTGTATTCCGGGCGGAAGTTCTGTTCCGATGCTGCCTGCCAATCTGCTGCTGAGAACTGCAAAAGGAGAACCGAGATATATGAATTACGAAAGCCTGTCTGACGGCGGTTTCCAAACCGGTAGTATGCTGGGTTCGGGCGGATTTATCGTTTTGGACGAAGATCAGGACATCGTATATCACACCTATACCATTTCAAGATTTTACAGACACGAAAGCTGCGGTCAGTGTTCGCCCTGCCGTGAAGGAACCCATTGGCTTGAAAAAATCCTGAAGAGAATGTCTGAGGGACACGGAAAGATGTCTGACATCGATCTGCTCTGGAGGGTACAGGGAAATATAGAAGGAAACACAATTTGTCCGCTGGGAGATGCTGCCGCATGGCCGGTTGCGTCTGTAATCAGACATTTCAGGGACGAATTTGAATGGCGTGTGCTCAATGGTGAGGCTGCGCTGAATATGAGATACGGACTGGCTCATTATGCCGATCCGATTGAATTAAACAAAGAAGCTGAATAATCATGGCTGAAGAGAAAGAAATTAAAATGTGCAGAGTAACCGTTGACGGCGAAACCATAGAGGTTCCGGAAGGCACCACCATACTGCAGGCTGCCCGAAAAATCGGAAGGCATGTGGCACCGCCTACCATGTGTTACTATGAACCACTCGAAAATACCGGCGGATACTGCCGCACCTGTCTGGTTGAAGTCACCCAGGGAAGTGAAAAAGATCCGAGACCGATGCCCAAACTGATGGCATCATGCAAAACAACCGTTCAGGACGGAATGGTCGTTGGCAACAAAACATCACAGCGTGTACTCGATGCACGTGAGGGTGTGGTAGAATTCTTACTGATCAATCACCCGCTCGACTGTCCGGTCTGTGACCAGGCAGGAGAATGCAAACTGCAGGATTTGAGCTATGAACACGGTCAGGACGAATCAAGATTAGATTTCAGAAAAAGAACTTTTGAAAGAATCGACATAGGCGATCAGATACAGCTGCACATGAACCGCTGCATCATGTGTTACCGTTGTGTGAAGCTGGCAGAACAGCTGACCGAACCGAGACAGCACGGTGTATTGTACAGAGGTGACAAATCTGAGATTGCAACTTATATTGAAAAAGCATTGGACAGTGAATTTATCGGAAACGTAATCGACGTTTGTCCGGTGGGTGCACTGACCGACAAAACCTTCAGATTCAAAAACCGTGTATGGTTTCTGAAACCGGTGGATGCACACAGAGACTGCCCGACCTGCAAAGGAAAAGTAAGACTGTGGTACAGAGGAGACGAAGTGTTCAGAGTGACCACCCGAAGAAATGAATGGTGGGAAGCTGAAGACTGGATCTGCAACACCTGCCGTTTCGACAAAAAGAAAACATCCGATTGGGTGATCGAAGGTCCGTCAAGAGTTTATCAGGGTTCTGTAATCAGCAACAATCACGCTTCAGGAAACAGAAGAACGGCGAAACCAAAAAATGTTTTGCCCGAAGTGATGAAGTGGGAACCGAAATTCACATTCGACATCCACGATCAGAGCGATGTGAACCGAACCGACAAAGACATCAGTCAGATATACGGTCCGGCGACATCCAAAGATTATCTGGATGAGAACCCGAAAAAATCGACAGAAGGAAAAGAATTAACAGACATCAGAGGAAAAGATCCCAAAAAACGAACACCATAATATATGAACCCGGATTTGTACAGTGAAGTAATGGAAAAATTGGCGCTCAGCGGTGTGCTTGTCGTACTGGCGCTTGTTGTCGCTATGTATTCTACCTGGGCTGAACGTAAAGTCGCAGGTTATATTCAGGACAGACGAGGGCCGGACAGAGCCGGTTGGGGCGGATTGCTTCAGCCGTTGGCAGACGGCGGTAAACTCTTTTTCAAAGAAGAGATTACACCCGCACATTCAGAAAAATTTCTGTTTATACTCGGTCCTACCCTTGCGATGACGCTTGCGCTGATGACCGGCGCTGTCATTCCGTGGAGTTCGGAATTCAGCTGGGGCGATTCGGTGATCAATCCGCTGATTGCAGATGTCAATATCGGCTATCTGTATATTTTGGGTGTATTGAGTTTGGGTGTTTACGGTATGATGATCGGTTCATGGGCTTCCAACAACAAATGGTCGCTGATGGGCGGTGTCCGTGCGGCTTCTCAGATCATTTCGTATGAAATCCCGCTCGGCATCACACTGATTGCAGTGTTTATGATCAGCGGTTCGCTCAAACTCGATGTGATCGTGGCCGAACAGATGGACAGTTATTGGAATGTGGTATTGCAGCCGCTTGGATTTATTATTTTTCTGGTCTGCTGTTTTGCCGAAACCAACAGAACACCTTTTGACCTGCCCGAAGCCGAAAACGAACTGATTGGCGGTTATCACTCCGAATATTCTTCAATGAAACTCGGATTTTTCCTGTTTGCAGAATATGTGAATGTGTTCATTACTTCGGTTATTCTGTCCACACTGTTTTTTGGCGGTTATGACATACCGTTTGTAAACGACGCAAATTTGACTGAAAGTCTTGGAATGAATGCGATGTCGATCATACACTTCATCGTGTTGTTTATCAAGACCTGTTTCTTTATATTTTTATTTATGTGGGTGAGATGGACCATCCCGAGATTCAGATACGATCAGCTGATGGATCTCGGATGGAAAAGATTACTGCCGTTGGCCCTGGTCAACTTGTTAATTACAGGATTTGTAATACTTTATTTTTTTAATTAAAACAAAATGGAATTTCTAACAGATAAAGCACAACCGGTCAACAGAAAGCCAATGACTTTCTGGGAGAAATTATATCTGGTCAATATATTTATCGGAATGTGGATTACCATAAAACACTTCTTTAAAAAGAAGGTGACCATCCGTTATCCGGAAACCGAACGTCAGTTCAGTGAAAATTACAGAGGAATGCATGTACTGAACCGCGACGAGGAAGGACGTGAAAACTGTACCGCCTGCGGACTGTGTGCACTCGCCTGTCCGGCAGAAGCAATCACTATGGAAGCCGGCGAAAGACTGCCGGGCGAAGAACATTTGTACCGCGAAGAAAAATACGCGACCAAATATGAAATCAATATGCTGAGATGCATTTTCTGCGGACTTTGTGAAGAAGCCTGCCCGAAAGATGCGCTTTATCTGAGCCAGTCAGTGGTTCCGGCAAGTTACAAGAGAAAGAATTTTATCTATACAAAAGAGGATCTGCTGATTCCTTTTCCAAAAAAAGAAACCAAAGAGACTGAAGCATGAGTACAGCCGAAATTTTGTTTTTCATACTGGCAGCTTTGACTGTTCTGAGCGGATTGCTGACCGTGGCGTCAAAAAATCCGATTCATTCCATACTTTATCTGATCATCACATTTTTCAGCATCAGCGGTCACTATGTGCTGCTGAACGCCCAATTCCTTGCAATCATCAACATCATCGTTTATGCAGGCGCCATCATGGTACTGTTCCTGTTTGTGGTGATGATTATGAATCTCAACAAGGAAGACAGGAACTTCAGCAAAACTTTTGTGATCACAGCCGCATCACTGATCTCAGCCGTATTTCTGCTGCTGACCGTCAGAATATTTATGCAGTCTGATGTTGAAGCCAATCAGCTGCTCACAGCCGGAGGAGACATCGGTCTGACCGAAAAGCTGGGAACCGTTCTTTATTCGGATTATGTAATTCCGTTTGAACTGGCGAGCATACTGTTTATGGGTTCGATGATCGGAGCTGTGATGCTGTCCAGAAAAACAAAAAAGGAAAGAAAGACAAAAAAGGAAAGAAAGGCGGAAGCAAAATGATTGATTACGAATTAAAAAATTTGAAGATAAAAGAATGATACCGATTAGTTACTATTTATTTCTGTCACTGACCCTCTTCTCAATCGGGATGGCGGGTGTGATCATACGCAGAAATATCGTCATCATGCTGATGTGTATAGAATTGATGCTCAACTCTGTCAATCTGCTTTTGGTTGCATTTTCAAAAATGCATTATGCCAAAAATCCCGGTACCGAAGCGGGAATCGACGGACAGATGCTGGTGCTCTTCATCATGGTCGTTGCTGCAGCCGAAGTAGCTGTCGGATTGTCGATCATGATACTGTTCTACAGAAAGACCTACAAAACCGATGTTCAATTCCTAAACCGTTTAAAGCATTAGATTTATGGAGAATTATATTTGGCTCATACCGCTTTTACCATTCATCGGATTCGTTATCAACGGCCTGGGAAGACATATACTGCCCAAAAGCCTGATTTCAATTTTGGGTCCGGGTGTGGTATTCGTCAGCTTTATCCTATCGGTGATGGTGTTTTTTGCAGTTCCATCGGGACCTGACGCGGCACCTCAAATCTTTCATTTCTTTGATATATTTAATTTCGAAAACATACAAATCCCGTTTGCATTTCAGATCGATGCCCTGACCAGCCTCTTTATGCTGATCATCACAGGCGTCGGATTTCTGATCCATGTGTATGCGGTCGGTTATATGAATGAAGACGAAGGATTCGGAAAATTCTTTTCATTCTTTAATTTATTTATTTTTTCAATGCTGATTCTGGTGATGGGCAGCAACTTCCTGATGATGTACATCGGCTGGGAAGGTGTGGGACTCTGTTCCTATCTGCTGATCGGATTCTGGTATCACAACTGGGATTTTACAATTGCGGCAAGAAAAGCATTTATCATGAACCGTATCGGTGATATCGGTTTTCTGATTGCAATGTTTTGGATTTATAAAGAATTCGGCACACTCGAATACAGAGAAGTATTCAGCATGCTCACCACAGCAAATGTGGCTGAAGGCGCGCTGATCGGAATCACGCTGCTGCTCTTTTTGGCGGCAACCGGTAAATCTGCTCAGATTCCACTCTTCACCTGGCTGCCCGATGCGATGGCCGGACCGACTCCGGTGTCTGCGTTGATCCACGCTGCCACCATGGTGACCGCAGGTATCTTTATGCTGACCAGATGCAATGAACTGTTTGACATGGTTCCGTTTACAAAAGGAATCGTCGCATGGATCGGTATCATCACAGCACTGATTACAGCCACCATCGCAATGCGTCAGGACGATATCAAAAAAGTGCTCGCCTACTCCACCGTTTCCCAATTGGGACTGATGTTCGCAGCCATCGGAATGGGTGCTTATGTCGCAGCGGTTTTCCATGTGCTCACACACGCATTCTTCAAAGCACTGCTGTTTATGGGATCCGGTTCTGTCATCCACGCAATGGGCGGCGAACAGGACATGAACAAAATGGGCGGTTTGAGAAAACTGATGCCCAAAACAAATATCACCATGCTGATTGCCTGTCTGGCGATTGCGGGTATTCCTCCGTTGAGCGGTTTCTTCTCAAAAGACGAAATGCTGCTCAATATGTTTATCGGAAGCAAAGCAGTCTGGATCATCGGATTCATCGTTTCGGTACTGACTGCATTCTATATGTTCAGATGGTATTTTATGACTTTCCACGGCGAACTGAGAAACAAAGAAGTTCATCCGCATGAAAGTCCTTCGAGCATGACCGTGCCGATGATGATACTTGCCGTATTGTCATTTATCGGCGGATTCATCGGAATTCCTGCGGTTTTTGCTGCCAACGGACACAAACTGAACAATTTCCTGGCAGGTGTGACCGGTGTTCATGAAGGTGAACATTCAGTTTCGGCTTCGGTCGAAATCATTCTGATGGTCGCATTGCTTGCATTTGTAATCGGTGCAATTGCGCTGACCTACAAAATGTACAACGGCAAAACCGACGGTGAAGCTTCGGGTATTATGAAATTATTTAAAAACAAATGGTATGTGGATGAAATCTATCAGGCGGCTGTCATTACGCCGACCGAGAATCTGGGTACCTTTTTAAGAAAATATGTTGAGAAAGCAGGGATTGCACAGATCGTATTCGGTGTGGGCAGTCTGTCTGTGTTTATCTCAAAACAGACAAAATCGATTCAGACAGGAAATATCGGCACTTACATATTGCTGATGATACTGGGAATCGTAGCGGGAATTGGAGTTTTCTTTTTTGGAATATTATAAAAAGCGGAAAGAATGTTTTTAGTATTACTGATTTTATTGCCTTTGATATTTGGAGTAGGTCTGGCGGTCACTTCTTACAAGAAATCGCTTGGCTTTATAGGCACAGCCATCAGCGTTTATCTGTTCATCTTCTCACTGCTTGCCGCATTTAACGGCGAGGGTGCGATTCAGAAAGAGATCACTCAGCCCTGGTTCAAAATGGGAGATGTACAGACCTATATTGCACTCGACTTTTCGGGTCTGGGCGCCATCATGGTGATGCTCACCACCTTTGTCTATTCGCTTTTGTTCCTGTATTTTATTTCGGTTAAAAAGAATTACAAAAATAATTTTTACGGTCTGCTGCTGATTATGTTTGCAGGTCTGAACGGAGTTTTTCTTGCTCAGGATCTGCTGCTGTTTTATTTCTTCTGGGAAATCGTTTTGATACCGATTTACTTCCTGATCGGAATCTGGGGCGGAAAAAACAAAGTCAGAGCAAATACCACTTTCTTTATTTATACAATCTTCGGTTCGTTCCTGATGCTGGCCGGAATCATTTATATCGGATTCCACCTTCAGCCCGAAAGTTATCTTTTGAGCGACATCAAAGGACTGACCACCCAATACAAAGATCTGCAGCTGCTGCCGATTTTATTTCTGATCGCATTTGCAATCAAAATTCCGCTCTTTCCTTTGCACACCTGGCAGCCGCCGGTTTACAAGGCATCGGATACTTTTGTAACCGTCATCCTCAGTGCACTGATGGCAAAGATGGGGCTGTTTGCAGTGGTCAATTGGTTTATCGGAATGTTCCCGATCAAATCACTGAATTTTGACTGGCTGCTGTATGTGGTCGGATTCGGTCTGGTGTATGCATCGCTGATTGCACTCAGATCAAATCATTTGAAAAGAATTATCGCATTCAGCTCGATTGCCCACCTGGCGCTGATCTTTATGAGCCTCTTCACTTATTCCGAAATCGGAATCAAAGGCGCTTATTTCCAAATGTTCAGCCACGGTATCGTAGTGCTCGGCATGTGGTTGAGCTATGATTATATGCACAGAAGATACGGTGTGACCGATGTGAAATCTGTCAGAGGACTGGCAAAGATCGATCCTGCGATTGCGGTTTTCTGGACGATTTTCTGTCTGTCAAATCTGTCGCTGCCGCTGACCTCAAACTTTATCGGTGAATTCTCGATGCTCAATGCATTGTTCCTTTACAATCCGATTTTGTGTGTCATGGGCTGTATCGGCGCCATCCTTTCGGCTGCTTACACCTGGAGAATGAACAACGCGATTTTGCTCGGTTCGCCCAATCATATCAAGGACAAACCGAAAAGAATGCCGGCCATACTCTATCTGGTATTCGGCCTGCTGTCGTTTGCAGTAATTTTATTGGGTACTTATCCGTCAATCATATTTAATCTAATCCAAAATTAATCAGAAGCATCCACTATGAATATTATATTGACATCAGCTTTATCCGGTATCATCTTTATGTTCAGCGGATTTGTTTCTAAAAAGAAACTTCACCAGAGTATTCTGGCTGCCGTCCTAATGATCGTCATCATGATTTCAGCCGCCTGTCAGCTGAAAGGAAATGAGATTTGGGCGGGCAAATACCCGAATATGATCGTGACCGATAATTACAGAATTTATTTCTTTATCGCGCTTTGTGCCGTCGGACTGTACTACGTTTTGGTCAACCGAAACAAAATCAGTCAGCCGGGCAAAATGGTTTCTGATTATTATGCACTGATTTTTATTTCGCTCACCGGTATCGCGGTATTGGCAACTTTCAACAATCTGCTGCTGCTGTTTATGGGTGTTGAAATTCTTTCAATTCCGGTTTATATACTGGCAGGAACCGCAAAACACAAAATGAAAAGTACCGAAGCATCCATCAAATATTTTATGATGGGCGCATTCTCAACCGGCATCATGCTGATGGGCATCACATTGATTTACGGTGCCAGCGGATCATTCCTGCTGAATCATATCACAGCTTATGCATTTGACATGCAGTCGATTTATTATCTCGGCTGGACGCTGCTGATTCTTTCGCTTTGTTTCAAAGTTTCGGTTGCGCCGATGCATTATTGGGGACCGGATGTATATGAAGGAACGCCGACCGTGTTCTCATCCTACATGGTGACCATCGTCAAAGGCGGAGGATTTCTGGCTTTTATTTCGGTGATGATGTCATTCAAAATCACATCTGAAATCGTTGCAAAAAATTATCAGTATCTGTTGACTTTTATAATTCTGCTCACACTGATACTCGGAAATTTCTCTGCAATCAAACAAAAAAGCGTCAAAAGAATGCTTGCCTATTCTTCTGTGGTTCAGGCAGGTTATATGATGTTTGCATTGTTTGTCATCGATCAGGCCTCAAAAGATGCACTGCTGTTTTATGTTGTCAGCTACAGTTTGTCAAGCGTGGTTTTGTTTTATTCGCTCACCAAAGTGGACAGTGTGGATCACAAAGGATATTACGGTCTGGCAAAACGTTCGCCGCTGCTGGCAACTTCCTGCGCGGTTGCACTCTTTTCATTGTCCGGAATTCCGTTTACCTCGGGTTTCCTCGGCAAATTTTTTGTGCTGAGCGCGGCCATGCATGTACCCGGAAATCTGTTTCTGATCATCGCGGCTTTGATACTGGCTGTTATCAGCGTGTTTTATTATTTCAAAGTGATCATCGTGATGTATTTCAGAGATACTGACAACAAAAAGAAACTCAAATTGTCTTTGGCTTCACAACTGCTGCTGATTTTCGGAACCGCATTGAACTTTGCGCTGGGTACTTATCCAGATCTGCTTTGGCAGTTCCTCGGTCTGTTCAGTTAAAATTTGATTGGATTGAATAATTAATTGATCGGAAGATAAATCTTCTGTATCAGTTCTTCGTATTCATTTTGGGGATCGCTGTTTGAAGTAATTCCGCCACCGCTTTTGAAATAAAGCTGCTGGTTTTGTTTTTCGACAAAACGGATGGCGACCGCCGAATCCAAATTTTCACCGTCAAACAAACCAAAGACTCCGGTATAAAATCCGCGCGGAACATCTTCAACCGATTGTATGATTTCAACCGTTTTCTTTTTGGGTGCACCGCTGATCGATCCAGCCGGAAGAAGTTTCAGCAGATTTTCACCAAAATGATTTTCCCAGCCTTCTTTCAAATTTCCGCTGATGGCTGAACTCGTTTGCAGGATTTCTCCTTTGTGGGTTTTGATTTTGTCGATATAACGGAAACGATCCACTTTGACTTTTTCTGCAATCAGCGACAGATCATTCCGCATCAGATCGACTATGGTGTGATGCTCCCAGGCTTCCTTTTGATTATTGATCAGGATTTGTTCTGCATCCGGAATATTAGCATCAATCGTTCCTTTCATCGGAAAAGTCGAAATCCGTTTTTGACTGATTTGAATAAAACTTTCGGGTGAAAAAACCACAAATTGATCTTTCAGCAATAATTTATAAGGTGCTTTGCTTGCATAAAAAATTTCCTTCAGACTCAGATTGCAATTGATCGGTGTGGGAAAAGTCAAATTCAGCAAAAATGAATTTCCGTTTTTCAGTTCTTCGATGACTGTATTGATTTTTTCGAAATAATTTTCTTTGTCAATCGCGGTATAAGTCAGTTTCGGTTTTGGAATCTGAATTTGTTCATCAGCATTTGTTTTTCCTTTGATGTTGTACAGAACTCCATTTGCTTCGGCTTCTTCCAATATGCAGATCATTGGATTTTTCATTTCAAAATCAATCAGAAAGAAATACGGAATCTTTTGAACTGTATATGCTGAAATCTGTTTTGAAAATTGAAAAAGTTCCATCATCTTAATTTTGTGAAATTGATTAAAATCTCTTTACCAAATGGCGTAAGAAATGATTCGGGATGAAACTGAATGCCAAAAATCGGAAGTGTTTTGTGCTGAACTGCCATAATGTATTTTCCGGATTTTGCCGTAATTTCAAGCTCATCCGGAAAATCATCCGGCGAAACCGTCCATGAATGATACAGCCCGGCTTCAATTGTTTTGGGCAGATTGTTAAAAATTGCGGAATCTTTAATGATTTCAATCTTTCTTTGCTGACCGTGAATCACATTGTCGAGCCGATACAGTTTCCCGCCAAAATGAGTACAAATCGTCTGATGTCCCAAACAAATTCCCAACAAGGGTTTTTGATTTTGTGTGCTGTGATCGATCACCTGATTCAGTTTTGGAAAATCTTCTGGTTTCATCGGTCCGGGCGAAATTATAAAATGAGAAAATTCATCCAAATCACTGATTCTCAATTCATCATAATTGATCACCCGAAAATTGCAGCCATCAATTTCACGAAGAATATTGACGATGTTGAATGTAAAAGAATCATTGTTGTCGATTAATAACAGCTGCATAAACTGAATTTCAGTTTCGCAAAAATCGGAAATTCGGTTTAGAATCGGTCTGTTTTTTTTGTGGTTTCAAAAAATTTAAATTTTCTCAGGCACTTTGAGCCGTATCGGGTTTCACTATTTTTTTTATCTTTGATTCTTCGGTCAAACCAAAACACACATGATGAAAAAGCTAATTCTACTATTTTGCATAGCCGGCAGCATGATTGCAGGTGCACAGCAGATCACTTTGGAAAATATATGGGGCTATAAATACTATTCGCCCGGCCTGTTCGGAATCAATTCGATGAATGACGGACAGCACTACAGTCTTCAGGAAAATGACGGAATCTATAAATATTCGTATGAGTCGTTTGTCAGCAAAAAAGATTCAAAAGAGCTGATCGTAAGCGGAAGCTTTGACGATTATTCATTCAGTTCGGATGAAAAATTTATACTGCTCGCCACTGAAATGCAGCCGATTTACAGACATTCGTTTTTTGCAAAATGGCAGGTTTACAATACGGCCGACAAATCATTCAAATCAATTTTTGACGGCAAACCGATTCAGGAGCCGACCTTCTCGCCCGATGCTTCAAAAGTTGCATTTGTGTTTGAAAACAATATTTATTTTCAGGATCTGGCTTCCGGAAAAGTCAGTCAGGTAACGACCGACGGAAAGAAAAATGAAATCATCAACGGTATCTGCGACTGGGTTTATGAGGAAGAATTCGGATTTGTGCGTCATTACGACTGGAATGCGGACGGTACTGCAATTGCATTTGTGAGATTTGACGAAACCAAAGTTCCCGAATTTTCAATTCCGATTTATGAACACAATCTGTATCCGTACGAGATGCGTTTCAAATATCCGAAAGCAGGCGAAAACAATTCTGAAGTCAGTCTGCATGTTTTTGATTTGAATACCGGAAAAAACACAAAAGTAAATCTGTCTTCGGTTCAGAATTATTATATCTTCAAAGTTAAATTTACAAAAGACAAAAACACGCTTGCCGTTCTGACTTCAAACCGTCATCAGAATAAGGTGGATGTGAATTTTGTGGATATCAAAAATCAGAAAGTCAATAAATTATTTACAGAAACCGATGACAAATGGATTGAAACAGATGATGTTACACTTGAATTTATGGATGACAACAGTTTTCTGTGGACTTCCGAAAGAGACGGAAACCGACACATCTATTATTATTCAAATTCGGGCAAACTGAACAATCAGGTGACAAAAGGAGACTGGGAAGTCACCAATTTTTACGGTTACAATCCTAAAACAAAAACGGTTTATTTTCAGTCAAACAGTTTTGACGGAAAAAGAATTTCGACCGAAAAATCAGTGAACAAAATCGATCTGGATGGAAAAAATCTGACCATGCTCACCGACCGTCACGGCAGCAATTCGGCTCAGTTCAGCAAAAGTTTTGATTATTTCATCAATCCGTTTTCATCCATTCAGCAGTCAAGCACTTATTATCTGAAAAGCGGAAAGAAAAATCAGGAACTGGCGGTTATCAAAGACAGTCAGGATGCTGCAAACCGATTGATCGGCGACGGAATGGGTACAAAAGAACTGACCACCATCAAAGTCAACGGCACAGATTTGAACACTTGGATCATCAAACCCAAAGATTTTAATCCAAACAAAAAATATCCGGTTTTGATGTATCAATACAGCGGCCCCGGCTCGCAGCAGGTATTGAACAAATGGCACGACATAAATGATCAGTGGTATTTTATGCTGGCTCAAAAAGGATATCTGGTATTTTGTGTGGATGGTCGCGGAACCGGCGGAAAAGGAGTTGCGTTCAAAAAACAGACTTATCTGAATCTTGGAAAAATGGAAGTTGAGGATCAGATTCAGGCTGCTGTCGAAATCGGAAAACTGCCTTATGTGGATGCTTCAAGAATCGGAATCTGGGGATGGAGTTACGGCGGTTTTATGTCGAGCAATGTAATCTTCAGAGGCGGAAATGTGGTGAAAATGGCGATTGCAGTGGCCCCGGTGACCAACTGGCGTTATTATGATTCTGTCTATACCGAAAGATTTATGAGGACACCTCAGGAAAATGCTTCGGGTTATGATGACAATTCGCCGATCACTTATGCAAAAAATTTCAATGACCAAAAGAACAAATATCTGCTGATTCACGGTACTGCAGACGACAATGTTCATTTTCAGAACGCAATGGATCTGTCTGCTGCACTGATTGCAGCCAACAAACAATTCGACATGATGATGTATCCCGACAAAAATCACGGCATTTACGGCGGTGCAACACGACTCCAGCTTTATACGCTGATGACGAATTATATCCTCAAAAATCTGTAAAATATGGGAAAGACCGTCACGGCCAAACACCCAAAAGGCCTTTATTTTCTGTTTTTCACCGAAATGTGGGAACGTTTCGGTTATTATCTGATGCTTGGAATTTTCGTTCTCTACATGATCGATGTTGATCGCGGGGGAATGGGCTTTCTGGACAAAAATGCGGATGATATTTTTGGAACTTTTATCGCTTTGACCTATCTGACCCCATTTTTGGGCGGTTTTCTTGCCGACCGGATTTTGGGATATGTCAAATCGGTCTATATCGGCGGCACGCTGATGGGATTGGGTTACATTACTTTGGCACTGCCCGGATTGGCGAGTTTCTATGTGGCACTCGGTCTGATCATCGTCGGAAACGGACTGTTCAAACCCAATATTTCAACGCTGCTCGGAAATCTGTATTCGACCGAAGAATACAAAGACATGAAAGATTCGGGTTACAATATCTTTTATATGGGGATCAACATCGGCGCATTTGTCTGCAACATCATCGCTGCATTTATGCGGAACAAATTCGGCTGGGAAGCTGCTTTTGCAACCGCGGGCATCGGTATGTTTGTCGGACTGATCGTATTTTCTTTTGGTCTGAAACATTTCAAACAGGCTAATGTGATCAAACCCAAACAGGAAGGAGACATCGGTCTGGGCAAAGTACTGCTGTATGTGTTTGTTCCTGCGATCATTGCCGGACTGATCGGCTGGATGATTCCGGGCAATATTTTGGGCAGCGACAGTACCGATGCATTTATTTTTGCTTGTATTCCGGTTGTGGCTTTCTACATTTCGCTTTATGTCAGAGCGAGCAAAATCGACAAACGTCCGATCGCGGCACTGCTTGCAGTCTTTGCTGTCGGTGTGATGTTTTGGGCGGTATTCAAACAAAACGGAACCGCACTGACCCGCTGGGCAAAATTCTATACCGAAAGATCGGTTTCAAATGCAGTTGAAAAACCATTGGCAGATTTGTATCTGGTCGAAGAAGTTCCATACAAAGACAGTGAAACTGCGATTTATGACGATCAGTACAGAGTGGTCAGGGATGACAATGGCGATATTGTAAAAGAAGTCGGAAAGGATGTTTATTTTACCAATATGAATCCCGAAAAATTACCCGAAGAAGGAGATACGGTCTATCTGATCAACACCGAAATATTTCAGTCGGTCAATCCGGCCTGGGTCATCATACTGACACCTTTGCTTGTCTGGTTTTTTATCAGAATGCGAAAACGGAACAAAGAACCGACCACCGCCGGAAAGATCACACTCGGACTGTTTATATCCGCACTTTCCTGTCTGGTGATGGTTGCTGCGGTTTATATCGGCGAAAACGGAGCGGTCAAAGTCTCGCCCTGGTGGCTGATCGGCTGCTACGGAGTGATTACCTTGGGTGAACTCTGTCTGAGCCCGATGGGTCTGTCACTGGTTTCAAAACTCAGTCCGCCAAGACTGACTGCACTGATGATGGGCGGTTTCTTCCTTTCAACCTCAATAGGAAACAAATTATCTGGCGTTTTGGCAAGTTTGTGGTATGAATATGAAAATAAAGCCAACTTTTTTCTGGTGAATTTTTTACTTTTGATGATTGCAACACTGTTTGCGGTTGCAATTTTGAAATGGCTCAACACCATAATGAAAGAAAATAATGTACATTAGCCACCAATAAATTAACAACAACATGAGCGACACAACATCACAATTGGAGGATTTCGACAAGAAACCGCCAACCAAAGGCCACCCAACCGGTCTTTACAGTTTGTTTTTTACCGAAATGTGGGAAAGATTTTCCTACTACGGAATGCGGGCTCTGCTCACTTTATTCCTGACAGCCCAACTGGTAACCGGAGGTTTTGGTCTGGACCGTACCGAATCACTTGCGGTATATGGTATTTTCACCGCACTGGTTTATCTGACACCAATTTTGGGCGGATGGTTTTCTGACAATATACTGGGACAGCGAAAATCGATTCTGATCGGTGGTATCACCATGGCGATCGGACAATTTATGCTCGCAGCAAGTTCGAGCGAATTCTTTATGCAGGGACTTGATGAAAGAAAACACTTCTTTTATCTCGGACTGGGCGTTTTGATTCTGGGTAACGGATTTTTCAAACCAAATATTTCAACCATCGTCGGCGATCTGTATGACAATGATGATCCGCGCAAAGACGGCGGATTCACCATCTTCTATATGGGGATCAACATCGGTGCTTTCCTTTCGCCATTTGTGGCAGGAACACTCGGTGAGAAAGTCGGCTGGCCCTGGGGATTTGTAGCTGCCGGTGTAGGTATGCTGATCGGTGTGCTTTGGTTCCATTTCAGAAGAAATACACTGGAAGGACTCGGTCTGCCGCCAAAAGCGATCAAAGAAGGAAGGACAGATCTGAACAATCGGGACTGGATGGACATCGTTCTCTATACGGTGGTCAATGTGGCAGTCGTATTTGGAATTATGACCTTCTGGGGTTCGACCGGCGACACGGTCCATTCGATCGTCATCTGGCTCTTCGGAGGCGCGGGTGCTCTTTTTATCGCATTCTCAATTTTCAAAGGAACCAACGGTTCTACAGAGTGGTCAAGGGTAATCGTAATTCTGATTCTGGCATTTTTCAATATCGTATTCTGGGCAGGATTTGAACAGGCTGGAGGAACATTCAATCTGTTTGCAGAAGAAAATACAAACAGGTTTGTAGGCAGTTTCCAAATCCCGACCACCTGGTTTCAAAATGTAAACCCGATTGCGATTGTAACCCTTGCGCCATTGTTCTCAATCCTTTGGATCAAACTGGCTGCAAAAAAATTAAACCCAAGAACACCGATTAAATTTGCAATGGCGATGTTCATCGGTGCAATTGCATTTTACATCATGACAATGGCTGCCAATCTTGCAAAAGACGGAACGCTGGTAAGTCCGATGTGGCTGGTTGTGGTTTATGTACTGCTGACCTGCGGCGAGCTGATGCTTTCGCCGATCGGATTGTCGATGGTAACCAAACTTGCACCTCACAAAATCGTTTCAATCATGATGGGTGTTTGGATGGCGAGTTTTGCTTTGGGTAATTATCTGGCTGCAACATTGGAACACATACTCACCAAATACGACTGGGAACTCTATCCGTTCATCACCATGCTGATGGTCGGTTCGGGTGTCGGTTTGCTGATATTGTCTCCGTTCCTCAACAAGTCAATGAAGGGAATACATTAAAATATTTCATTAAAAATCACAAAAACAGGTCTTGAGTTTTTCTTGAGCCCTGTTTTTTTATTGAGAATAACGAGATAGAATTTTCAGATAGATTTTTGAACTTTTAAACAACTGTCAATTCTAAAACCAACATACCAACAATAACTGCCGTAGCAAAGCTCAGCAGAGTTCCGATCAAAATATACTCAGTTAACTTTCTGTTTTTTGACTCTCTTAAATCCCCAAACCTGAAGACTGATTTCGCTGCAATCAAAAATCCAATCGCACTCCAGTTACCGGTAATGACAAATGTGAATACAAACAATCTCTCGAGCATTCCGATATATTTTCCTGCGTTTCTCAATGAATCATCCTCTTCTTTCTCAAGTTCTTCAGACCATTTTTCAAGCAGAATATTAATAAACACGCCGGCTACAATGGTTATGAAAAGTATTGCCGTAACAAAAATCCAAAATTTTGCGGAGTTAAAAATTTCAGTGAAATTTATGTCAGGTTGGAACCAGCAGTACCAAACAATTACAATACAAACAATGTGTAAAGCCTGATCAGCCAAAAACCAATTGGTTTTGTCTTTTTCATTTTGAAAATATAATTTCAGCAGATCTACGACTGCATGCAAAAATGTTAAAGTGAGCGCCAAAAACCAATAAGACAAATCCCACAAAATAAGCATGATTAATGCGAAATGAATTAAGAAATGCAGATACAGCTTGTGTGATGCCGCTTTTTTGATTTCTTTTTCTTTGACCCATGATTTTGGTTGAAATAGAAAATCGCCTGCAAAATGTGCCAGTATAAGTTTAATTAGTACAATCATTTGAGCAGAAGTATAATTTTCTTTTTAAATACTTTTTCAATATCCAACAATTCATCTGCATACGCCCTATTCCATCTTCCGCTCACACCACTTTGTTTTATACCCAGCTTTTTTCCGATTTCTTCCTGAGTCAGATTCGGAGAATTTAAAATAATTTCAATCAGTTCTGCCGACGAAACGGACCACCTGTCCATAAATATACCTGCTAATCTTAAGTATAGATTAATCTCTTCATCAAAGTCCTGCCAGGGGGTCTTAATACCCATAGTCACATTTTCTTTTTTCAACAAGTCAAACTTTTCGCCCGAATGAATAAACGCAGTACCATTGCTCTCTTTGATGGTTTCACCCGAATAGGTCTTTTCACCTATCCCTATCGCCATTCGAATGTCAATAACTCCTGTCCTTCTGTTTTTGTCGTTAGCTGTTACTTTTTTTATCAATGCTTTGATTTCAAAAGCGCATTTCAACGCATCTTCAGGCGACTGAATTTCGATCTGAAAAGAATCGCCTCTGTCCAATTCCCAATCCCGCGGTCTTTCACCCCAACCACTTAGCAAATTCTTCAAAGGCAAAAGCCATTTCTCCTGATTATTCAGCTTCCTCGATGCAACGATATCTCCGGTAATAACTGCTAACATTTTAATTTAATTTTAATAACAAATATAGAGATTATTGCATAAAATAACAATAATCTTAATTATTACATTTTTATGTAATATATTATACTATTGCATGAATATGCAATAATTAAAAATATTGCTTAGAATAACAATGTTTGAATATCTCAAATGGCTCAAAGATTTTTTTAATTTTATAATCGTATTGAAGGCTGATTTTACAAAAAAGCTGGCCGTTGGGGTTCAACTTTCAACATTATTTATAAATTTGTGAGGTTGTCTTCAAAAAAGAAGGCAACCTCTTCTATTATGCAGACACTTGAACAGATTCACGATTTCAAGGGCAAATACCCAAAACAAATATGGTCACTCTTCTTCTCCGAAATGTGGGAACGATTCTGTTTCTACGGCATGCGGGGAATGCTGGTGGTCTTTATGATTTCACAGCTTCAGTTTGGCGAAAAGGAAGCCAACCTCCAGTACGGCGCCACCCAGGCATTTGTTTATGCCTTTACATTTATCGGCGGTCTGTTTGCAGACAAGATACTCGGATTCAGAAAATCTCTTTTTTGGGGCGGACTGATGATGATCATCGGAAGTTCGCTGCTGGGCTATGATCCGCATAATTTTTTCTTTATCGGACTCGCATTTATCATCATCGGAACAGGATTCTTCAAACCGAATATCTCGACCATGGTCGGTGAACTGTACAAAAAGGGAGACCCGAGACGGGATGCCGGATTCTCACTTTTCTATGCCGGAATCAATCTCGGTGCTTTTTTGGGCGGCTACATCTGTGTGGCGATCGGTAAAGGTTATATGCTGAGCAGCGTGATACCCGAAGACAAAAGATGGAATGTCGCATTTGCACTGGCTGCTGTGGGAATGGTGATTTCACTGATTAATTTTCATTTTACAGAAAGACATCTGGGCCCAATCGGATTGCAGCCGGGTCATCCGGATGCGATTGTAAAGGCAAACCCAAAACCAAAATGGGTTGAATATCTGGTATATGCAGGAACGCTTGCCATTATTCCGCTGATTGACCTGATGGTTTCAAATCCGGAATACACCGATTATTTTATGTACACCATCGGGCCGGTGACTCTGATTTATCTTTTTTGGGAAATGTCAAAAGTTTCAGAAAAAGAACGAAAAAAACTTTGGGCTGCACTTATTTTTATTGTGTTCTCAATACTGTTTTGGGGAATTTACGAACAGAGCGGCGGTTCACTCAGCATCTTTGCACAAAAGAATCTGAATGACAAACTGCTCGGAATGACCATCGACCCCAACGGAGTCAACAATTCGGCAGGCGCATTCTTTATCATTGCACTGGCACCGCTTTTTGGTCTGATGTGGATTTGGATGGCAAAAAAGAAAATCGAACCGAATACCATTATCAAATTCGGATTGGGATTCATCTTTCTCGGACTCGGTTATTATCTGCTGTTTTCGACCAGACTGTTTCATGTGGACGGAATGACATCACTCGATATTTTCACCATCGCGCTTTTGGTCATCACCTTTGGTGAACTCTGTCTGTCGCCCATCGGACTGTCGATCATGACCAAACTCTCGCCTGCCAAAATGCAGGGAATCATGATGGGCATGTGGTTTCTCGCCTCGGCTTACGGTCAGTATGTGGCGGGGCTGATTGGTGCGAGCATGGCGGAAGCAGATGAAAACACACCTGCCGTCACCCGGCTGATGACCTATACCGACGGATACAAAATGCTGGGAATCTACGCGCTGATTGCAGGCGTGGTTCTGATACTTTTGTCACCCGCGATTAAGAAACTGATGCAGGAAGTGAGATAATTCTAAACTATTTTAATTAACAAGACAAAACACAAACAAATGGCAGAAAATAAAAAATCGTTTCTCCAAACCATAGGTTCGATGAACCAAAATTTTTGGATAGCCAGCGCAATGGAACTCTTTGAACGATGGGCCTGGTATGGAATATATACGCTTTTCGGATTATATCTTGTTGGTTCAACCGATATGGGCGGACTTGGATTTAACCACATAGAAAAAGGAAGTATAATGTCTTTCATCGTGGGAATTTTATATTTTCTTCCGTTGATTTTTGGTGTAATCGCAGACCGTATCGGGTACAAACTTTCATTAACAATAGCCTATGCCATTCTAATTGTCGGTTACTATCTGTTGGGAGAAGTCCGAAGTTTCTGGAGCGTTTATTTTGTTTTTCTTTTTGTAGCAGTTGGAGCAGCCTTCTTTAAGCCGGTTGCCTCTGCAATCGTTGCGCGAAACACAGATGAAACCACCGGTACGCTCGGCTTCGGGATTTTTTACATGATGGTCAATATAGGAGGTTTTGTTGGCCCGGCTATGTCGTCAGGGCTGCGCAGCACTTACGGATGGAAAATTATTTTTATCCAGGCTGCAATCGTTATTGCAATCAATTTGGTGATTCTTTTATTGTTTTACAAAGAGCCAAAAGCAGAAAAACCGAAAGATTCGATAGGAAAAGCAATCAAAGATTCAGTAGTCAATATTTTTAAGGCATTGGCAGATATTCGTTTGGGCGTCTTATTGCTTCTGATGGTTGGTTTCTGGACCATGTTCAATCAGTTGTTCAACACCCTCCCCAACTTTATTGAGGATTGGGTCGATTCCAGACCAATCAGCAACTGGCTCAATCAAAACATTCCCCTTTTGGGAGGCTGGATGACAGATGGCGGTCTGGTAAAACCTGAATGGTTTACACAAATCGACTCACTTATGATTGTCCTCTGTCAGATGTTTGTTTCTTATTTTGTGACCAAAATGCGTCATATCAGTGCTGTAATCCGGGGAGCCGTCATAGCAACCATTGGTGTCGGATTAACTTTTTATACACATAACCCAATGTTTACCATTATCGGGACCATGATTTTTGCCATCGGTGAAATGATGTCAAGCCCCACCGTTTCTTCCTTTATCGCTTTAATCACCCCAAAAGGAAAAGAAGGGCTGTATCAGGGAACTTATTTTCTTCCGGTTGCAGTGAGTTATTTTGTTACAAGCTTTATTTCCGGAAATTTATATCAGGCATGGTCAGATAAACTTTCATTGCTGCAAAAGGAAATGGCAGACCGCAAAATAGAGATGCCAGCCGTGGTTACACCCGAACAGTTTTCCTCGGCAGCTTCCAAAGCACTGAATATACCTTTGACAGAATTTGAAAATAAGTTTGGTATGAAGGCAGAAAAAATTAATTGGGAAGAAGTGAGAAATTCCTTCCATGAATTCGCAGATACCAACGGAATTGATGTTTCAAATGTTCCGATTGCATTTTCCAAAAATGAATATTTCTCTTTGGCAGAACAAAAACTCGGAATGGATCACTGGCAGATGGCCGAAATGCTTTGGAATAACTATCACCCGAATAAAATCTGGATCGTTATTTTCGGTATCGGAATCTTTTCTGTTATCACACTCTGGCTGTATGACCGTTTCATTATCAGACCGAGAGAAAAGAAAATCGGAGGATAAAAAAATAAAATCTAATAACGGACCTTTTCCAAAGTTTCGAGCTTTGGAAAAGGTTTTTTTATTTCCGGTAACATACTGTATATCTAAAAGTTAGAGTTAAATTTAAATTAATTTTAAAAATTTATTTTTTTGTTCGAAATAATTTCTTTTATCTTTGTCAACCATTTGGTTAATCTTTTTGGTTAAATTAATTGGTTGGTTGAAAATTACTTAATAATGGCTACAAAAAAAACAGACCAGAATACAGAAGAAATCATCATGGATGCCGCAAAAGAAATTTTTCAGCAGAAAGGAATGGACGGCACCCGTATGCAGGAAATTGCAGATAAGGCAGGCATCAACAAGGCGATGCTCCACTATTATTACAGAAGCAAAGACCTGCTTTTTGAAGCAGTATTCAACAAGGCTTTTGCGCTTCTTGCCCCCAGAATTAGCAAAATTCTGAACGACGAGACGTTAACGATCGAAGAAAAGATCAGAGATTTTACCTATAACTATACAAGTTTTATTTCGAAACACCCATATATTCCTGATTTCGTATTTCACGAAATGAGCAGAAATCCCGGATTCCTTGACAAAATCCGAAAGGCAAAAGGGTTTCCGTCTCTTGAAATCTTCAACCGGCAGGTGGCCGAAGAAGTCGAAAAAGGGGTACTGAAACCAATAGACGGCGATCAGCTTTTCATCAACCTTCTTTCACTGAATTTATTTCCATTCATTGCAAGTCCGCTGATCAAGGGGATTCTGAGAGCAGATGATAAAGATTTTAAACAGCTGATCGAACTTCGGAAGACGGCAGCAGCCGATTTTATTATTTCAGCCATCAAAAAATAAAAGAAAAATGAAAGCCGTTTCTGTTTTTTTAATCGGACTGATGTCACTCTCCCTGCCGGCACAACAGATGCTGACGCTGGAAGAGGTCTATTCGCTGGCAGAAAAAAATTACCCACTCGGAAAACAGATCGGACTGATTGATGAAAAGACAGCTGCGGAAATCGAAATACTCGAAAAAGAAAAACTCCCAAAACTGAATCTGAAAGCACAGGCATCCTATCAGTCGGACGTGACCGGTTTGCCGGGAGGGCTGCCGGGCTTAAATTTTGATTCGCCAAATAAGGATCAGTACCGGGCAACCATCGAAGCGGACCAGCTTATCTATGACGGCGGATCGGTCGCTGCAAATACAAAACTGAAAAAAGCAGAAATGGAGACAAACCGCCAGCAGGTGATCGTGGATCTGTATCAGCTGAAATATCGGGTGAATCAGTATTATTTTTCGGCACTCCTGCTCCAACAGCAAAAAGAACTTCTGATCTCAAAAAGAAAGCTGCTGACCGAAAAACTCAGGGAATTGGAAAGCGGAATAAAACACGGTGCAGTCCTGCCCGCCAACGGTCAGCTCATCAATGCAGAAATTTTGAAACTCGACCAGCAGCTGACACAGATTGATTTTGATTCAAAAAAGGCATATCAAAAACTTTCTCTGCTCATCATGACTGACATCGACAGCAGTACCGTGCTTGAAGAACCGGCCATGTTCTATGGCGGCACGGAAGAAATAAACAGACCGGAAATGAAACTTTTCGATCTGCAGGAAAATCAGCTCGAGACATCAAAAGATGTGATTTCAAAAAGTCTGTTTCCGAAAATTTCAGGCTTTGCACAGGCGGGATACGGAAATCCGGGATTAAATATGCTCGACAATTCGTTTAAGGATTTTTATATGGTCGGCATCCGTTTCAACTGGAATCTGTTTGACTGGGGAGCTTCCGAAAAAAAGAAGCAGTCGGCGGACATATCAAAACAAATCGTCAGAAGCCAAAAAGAAAGTTTTGTGGTCAACAACCGTATCGAACAAAAAGAAGCTGAAAACGATATCCTCAAATACGAGGAAATGATAAAGGGAGACGATGGGATCATCAGCCTCAGGGAAGAAGTGCTGAAATCAAAAGCAGCACAATTGAAGTACGGCACCATCACCTCATCAGAATACATTACCGAACTCGACAATCTGTATGAAGCAAAAATCAATCAGCAGCTTCACAAAACGCAGCTCAGCCTTTCAATAGCAAATTACAGAGTCATAGCAGGTGAATAATAATTAAGAAAATAAAAAAATAAATAAGGCTCATGAAAAATTATCGTTTTATAATCCCTGCCCTCATTCCGTTTCTGCTTCTTTCCTGCACTGAGGAAAAAAAGGCAGACGGCTACGGGAATTTTGAAGCCACCGAAATCATTGTTTCTTCGGAGGCGAACGGTAAGCTCGAATTTCTGAATGTTGAAGAAGGCCAAATTATTGAACCCGGCACCGTTGTGGGTATGGTCGATACCATGCAGCTTCATCTGACTAAAATGCAGCTGATTGCATCCAAACAGACGGTGCATTCGCAATTGGGCGGTATAGACACCCAGATCGCAGTGCTAAATGAAGAACTGAAAAATGCAAAGACCGAACAGAGAAGGATACAGAATATGTACAACGAAAATGCAGCGACCCGGCAGCAGCTCGACGAAGCAGACAGCCGTGTCTCGGTACTGAAAAAGAAAATTGAAAATGTACGCACCCAGGATTCACCCGTGATGAATGAAATGAAGTCGATTGATGCAAAGGTGAACCAGATCAGCGATCAGGTCGAACAAAGCAAAATCGTGAATCCAATTTCGGGTACGGTGCTCACCAAATATGCCGAAGCCGGAGAAATTGTCGCGTTTGGAAAACCGTTGTACAAAATTGCCAATCTTGACGAAATGACGTTCAGGGTTTATGTGGGCCAGACACAACTCCCGTCCCTGAAGATCGGACAGCAGGTGACTGTAAAGATCGATGATGGCATATCGATGAAAAGCTATAAGGGTACGGTCAGCTGGATTTCATCATCTGCCGAATTCACACCCAAAATCATACAAACAAAGGAAGAAAGAGTGAATCTGGTCTATGCGGTTAAAGTCAGTGTGAAAAACGACGGCAGTCTAAAGATTGGAATGCCGGCAGAAATGTGGTTAAACAAACAGTAGGAAAAACGGAAAGAGTCGGTTCGGATGAGCATCACATTGCAAAATATCAGCAAGTCATACAAAAAACTAAAGGCAGTTGACAACATTTCCTTCAACGTGAATGCTGGAGAACTCTATGGTCTGATCGGTCCTGACGGAGCAGGCAAGACAAGTCTTTTCAGAATTTTAACCACTCTGCTTATCGCTGATGAAGGAATTGCAACCGTTGCCGGTTATGATGTGATAAAGGATTACAGGTCAATTCGTCGTTCGGTCGGCTATATGCCGGGAAGGTTTTCGCTCTATCAGGATCTGACGATAGAAGAAAACCTGAAGTTTTTTGCCACCATTTTTGGGACCACCATTGAGGAAAATTACGATCTGATCGAGGATATCTATGTTCAGATAGAACCTTTCAAAAACCGCCGGGCCGGAAAGCTTTCGGGCGGCATGAAACAAAAACTCGCACTGTCCTGTGCGCTGATCCACAAACCAAAAGTCCTGTTTCTGGACGAGCCCACCACAGGGGTGGATCCGGTGTCGAGAAAAGAATTTTGGGAGATGCTCAAAAGGCTTCAAAAAAAAGGAATCACCATACTGGTTTCCACACCTTATATGGACGAGGCCGCACTCTGCGACAGGATGGCGCTGATACAGGGCGGTAAGATACTCGAAATCGGCACACCCGAATCAATCGTCGAAAAATTTCCAAGACCGGTTTACAACATTGCGGCCGACAATATGCACCGTCTGCTGGAGGAGCTCAAAAAATTTGATTCGGTGTACAGCGTTTTTCCGTTTGGCGAATTTGTACACTATGCCGACAAAAGAGATTCTTTTGACACCGGCGAACTGAAAGCTTATTTGAGTTCAAAAGGACTGTCAAAAATAACCGTTGAACCGGTCATGCCCGGAATTGAAGATGCATTTATGGAACTGTCAAAATCATGAAAAACGAAAATGTCATAGAGGTGGAAGAGCTGACCAAAAAATTCGGTGAATTTTATGCGGTCAACAAAATCAGCTTTGAAGTAAAAAAAGGCGAAATCTTCGGCTTCCTGGGTGCCAACGGTGCAGGCAAGACGACTGCGATGAAGATGCTGATCGGCATCAGCCATCCGACTTCGGGAAGGGCCGAGGTCGCCGGTTTTGACGTGTTTACACAGTCCGAATCGATCAAAAAGAACATCGGCTATATGAGTCAGAAATTCGCGCTTTACGATGATCTGACTGTCAGTGAAAATATAAATTTCTTTGGCGGGATTTACGGTTTGTCATCTTCCGAAATCAAAGAAAAAAAGAATCATTTGATTAGTGTGTTAGGTTTGGGGGACATCGCCAATAAATTGGTGGGCTCGTTGCCATTGGGATGGAAACAGAAATTATCATTTTCGGTATCACTTCTTCATACTCCGAAGATTGTATTTCTGGACGAGCCCACCGGCGGTGTCGACCCGATAACAAGACGTCAGTTCTGGGAGATGATCTACAAGGCCGCAGACGAAGGTACTACAATTTTTGTCACCACTCATTATATGGATGAAGCGGAATATTGCAATCGGGTGTCGATCATGGTGGAAGGAAAGATCGAAGCACTTGACACACCCAAAAACTTAAAACGCCGGTTCAATGTCGATTCGATGAACGATGTGTTTTTGAAACTGGCGAGAAACATCGAGTAAACGGTCAAAAAATTTCAGAAAGAAATGAAAAGGTTTTTCGGATTTGTAAGAAAAGAGTTTTACCACATATTCAGGGACAAGCGTTCTCTGTTTATACTCTTCGGCATGCCCGTCGCACAGATCCTGCTTTTCGGTTTTGCAATCACAAACGAGATCAACAACGTGGACATCGCCATACTCGACCGTTCAAAAGACGAGGTGACCGCAGAAATCATCAGCAAGATCGGAGCTTCAAACTATTTTACCGTCAGACAGCTGCTCAACAACGAGAAAGAAATAGAACCCGCATTCAGCAAAGGGAAAATCAAAGCGGTAATCAACTTTGACCGTGATTTTGCAAAGAATCTGGGCAAAACCAAATATTCAAACATACAGATCATCACAGACGCCACCGATCCGAACACCGCGAGTTCGATCACCAATTATGTCAACTCGATCGTGATGAATTATCAGCAGTCAAAAAACAAAGACCTGAAGGTGAATTACATAATCACGCCCGAAACCCGTATGGTTTACAATCAGGAGCTGAAAAGCGTTTTCATGTTCGTTCCCGGCGTAATGACCATCATACTGATGCTGGTTTCGGCCATGATGACTTCAATATCGATCACCCGTGAAAAGGAACTGGGCACAATGGAGATACTGCTGGTATCGCCTTTGAACTCGGTTCAGGTCATCATCGGAAAAGTAGTGCCTTATATATTTCTGTCTGTCATCAACGCGGCGGTGATCGTTTGGCTGAGCATCTTTGTTTTTGGGATGCCGGTCGAAGGAACACTGTTTCTGCTGGGTGCTGAAAGCATTCTTTTCATCATCTGTTCTCTTACTTTAGGAATTCTGATTTCTACAATTTCAGAAACCCAGCAGTCCGCGATGATGATATCGCTGATGGGGCTGATGCTGCCTGTGATTCTGCTGTCCGGCTTTATATTTCCGATTTCAAGCATGCCCGAACCGCTTCAGATCATCAGTCACGCGATACCAGCCAAATGGTTTATCATCATCGTAAAAGGGATCATGCTGAAAGGAGTCGGTACCGCCTATGTCTGGAAGGAAACGCTGATCATTGCAGGAATGACGCTGCTGTTTGTGATACTGAGTGTAAAGAATTATAAAACCCGTTTGGAATGATGAGGACGATCGGATTTATCATAAAAAAGGAATTCAAGCAGATTTTCAGAAACAGGGGAATGCTGCCGATCATCTTTATACTGCCCATACTCCAGCTGGTCATACTGTCAAATGCAGCCACTTATGAAGTCAAAAACATAAAATTCTCATACATAGACAACGACCGGAGCACGGTATCGCGCGAACTGATCGAAAAATTTAAAGCCACCTCCTATTTTGACGTGGTCTCCGAATTTTCGGATTTTGGAAGCGCCAATTCAGCCATGCTTTCGGGAGAAACCGATGTGATCCTCGAAATACCGCCACTGTTCGAACAAAAACTGAGAAAGGAAAAAACAGCCGGACTGGGCATCACCATCAATGCGATAGACGGTGCGGCTGCCGGAGTCGAGAGCGGCTACATCAACCAAATCATACTCGATTATAACAGAGGGCTGATCGGCCGCTATTCGGATCCGGCCGACAAAGAAATCATGCCGATGGTCATAGAGGGCATCCCCTCTTTCTGGTACAACACCGACCTGGACTACAACACCTTTATGGTGCCCGGCATATTGGTGCTTCTGGTCACCATGATCACACTGTTTTTGTCGGGTATGAACATTGTGCGCGAAAAAGAAATCGGAACGCTCGAACAGATCAATGTCACACCGATCAGAAAGAGCGAATTCATCATAGGAAAACTGTTTCCCTTTTGGGTGATAGGAATGGGCTTGCTGACCATAGGTCTGATATTGGCAAAGCTGATATTCAACACACCGATGGTCGGCAGTCTGGGTTTGCTGTATCTCTATACTTCTGTTTATCTCCTTGTCATTCTCGGCATGGGCCTTTTAATTTCCAATTTTACGGAAACCCAGCAGCAGGCCATGTTCATCGCATGGTTTTTCGTGGTTATCTTTATCCTGATGAGCGGCCTGTTTACCCCCATTGAAAGCATGCCCGTCTGGGCACAGCGGATTACCGATTTCAATCCGATCAGATATTTTGTTGAAATTGTCAGAATGGTCATGCTGAAGGGCTCGGGATTTACCGACATACTTCCGCAGCTGACAAAGACAGCCGTATATGCGGCGGTGATGAATCTTTTGGCGGTTTGGAGTTATAAAAAAGTAAATTAATGGAAACAAAAATCAATTATCATCTGAAAAAAAGCGAATTCTCATTTCTGAAAGGACCGAGATCAAGACTCAAAGAACTGTTCTTTACATTCAGGGTGCAGTATAACTTCATAAAGGGATTCAGAGAAATGCACTTTATAGGACCCTGTATCACTGTCTTCGGTTCTGCACGCTTCGGACCCGAATCCGAACATTACAAAAATGCGGAATCAATCGGTGCCGAACTGGCCAAACTCGGATTCACTGTGATGACCGGAGGCGGGCCCGGAATCATGGAAGCAGCCAATAAAGGTGCCTATCTCGCAGGAGGCAGGTCGGTGGGCGTCAACATCATACTGCCGTTTGAGCAGAAACCGAATCCCTATCTTCACAAATGGATCGACATCCCTTATTTCTTTATCAGAAAATTCCTGCTGATCAAATATTCGTATGCCTTTATCGTAATGCCCGGCGGAATGGGTACGCTTGACGAACTTTTTGAAGCTGCCACACTGATTCAGACAAAGATTATTCAGAATTTTCCGGTGGTCATTTTTGACAGTGTCTATCACAAAGACCTGATCGAACATCTCGACATGATGGCCAAAAACGGGAGCATCAGTCCTGAAGACATGGAACTGATATTCATAACCGATTCAACAGAAGAAGTGATCAGCCACATCAAAAAAAATTCGATCGAAAGATTCGGACTGGTCAAAGAAAATTACAAACCGAAATGGTGGTTTGGCGAAATCTAAATTTGAAATGATGAAAAAATACAGACTGCTGACTGCTTTTTTGCTGTTCTTTCCGCTCTTATTCGGAAAGTCAAATACGCCACGACTTTATTCACTGACGGTCAAGGTGGAAGGGTTGAGAAATTCGGACGGAGTGGTACAGTTTGCACTTTACAACAAAGACGGCAGCCTGCCCGACGAGAAATTCAAATCCTGGTACAGGATCGGCACTTCTGAAATCGAAAACAACCGGGCCTTCTATATTTTTACAGATCTGCCGAAGGGCGATTATGCAGTTAACATACTGCATGACGAAAACAGAAACGGAAAGATCGACAAAGGACTGATACTGCCAAAAGAGGGTATCGGTTTTTCAAATTATCAAAAGATCGGCCTGTCTAACAAACCCAGATTTTCAAAAGCGAGTTTCCCTCTGGAAACCGACCGGACGATCTATATAAAAATCATATATCTGTGAAAATAAAATACGGAATACTGTCTGCAGCACTGATGTTATTGTCTGTCGAACTTTTTTCTCAGCCGACAAACGACAGCATACCGCGTCTTTCTCTTTCAAAGGTGGCTCAGGTCAATCAGAGCGATAGCTACATCAGTCTTCCGGGCGATATCGGAAATCTGGAACCTTTGATTTTTGAGGCCAACATCAATCCGAACTTTGTAATCCGAAAAAGAGAGGATTCAAGGATCATGGCAGCACTCACACCCCAGGTGATGATCAGGATGTATGACGAACACTCTTTTCCGGTCAGGACGCCGAGCTATATACCGCAGCTGTCTATTTATTATCTGAACGGCTCTCCCCTTTCTTCGCGTCACACCACATTCTTTGCAAGACTGGCGCATCATTCAAACGGTCAGGACGGTAGCTTCTATGCCGAATCTGAAGACGGTGAGCCACGAATCAATCTGAAGACCGGTGATTTTTCAACAAATTTCATTGAACTCGGTCTGATAAGGACTTCCTACGGTTATCGCAAGAATGCGGTGAAATTCTTCAAAAGCTCTTTTGAAATCCATCCCAGATACTGGATGAACAGCACGCTGAGGGGCAGATACAGCGGTTTCAGATGGCACAATTCATTTATCGTCTACAAACTCCCGCTCAGCTTTGGTGCCGAAAACAGAAAATCAAATTTCTCAGTCAAAGCAGAAACTTTTTGGATGCTCGATTCGATCAATGACTGGGATACTTTTGACTTCAAAAGGTTTAACGGTATGCTGACCCTTTATTATCATCCGAATTTTCTGGAAGACATCGGCTTTTTTGTCAGATTTTATCACGGAGCCGATTATTACAACATTTATTTTGACCGCCGTATTGATTTTATTCAATTCGGACTGATGACCGAAATACTCAGGTTTTAATTAAAACTTAATCAAATGGAATACAAAAAGATAATCGTAAAGAAATTCAACGGAGAAACCGAAGAATTTGATGTTGAAAAGCTGAAAAACTCGCTCAGACGCAGCCAGGCAACCGAAGAAGAGATTGAAAAAATCATCAAAGCGGTAAATCCGATACTGCACGACGGGATTTCATCAAAAACAATTTACAAAAAAGCGCATTCCCAATTAAGAAAATACAACCGGGTTTCGGCTTCAAAATACAGTCTGAAAAGGGCGATTTTTGATCTGGGCCCAACCGGCTATCCGTTTGAAAGACTGATTTCGGCACTGCTTCAGCACAGAGGTTACAAAACGGCTGTGGGAGAAATCATTCAGGGAAACTGCGTCAGCCATGAGGTGGATGTGCTGGCTGAAAAAGACGGAATGGCCTATACCGTGGAATGCAAATTCAGGTCAGACCCAAAGGCGGTCATCAATATCAAAACGCCGCTGTACATCCATTCGAGATTTCTGGATATCAAAGCCAAATGGGATAGTGAAGCCCAAAGGGATTCCCGGCTCAGTCAGGGTTGGCTGGTCACCAACACCCGATTTTCATCTGATTCTATAGATTATGCCAAATGCGTCGGGCTCAGACTGCTGAGCTGGGACTATCCTGAAAACAACGGTATCAAACAAAATGTGGATCATTATTCGCTCTATCCGGTCACCACACTGCTCCATCTTACAAAACAGGAAAAAAAGCAGCTGATCGAAAACAATGTCATACTCACAAAGGAGCTGTATGACAACCCCGAAGTGATGGACCGGCTGGGCTTTCCGATCCTGAAAAAGGCAAAGGTGATTTCTGAAATAAAAACGCTTTGTGATTACTAAAAACCGAAACCATGGAAAACAATTTACCCGAATCTTCAAACATTGAAAAAATCAATGAAAAAATGAGCCGGTATGATTCGCGTGCAGTTCAGACACTGTTCAGGACGGTATCCAGGAATCATTACAATCTGCTGAAAATGGTGGACAACAAAGCAAGGATCGTACTGACCATCAATTCGATCATCACCTCATTGCTGCTCGGTCTTTTGTTTATCGCACCCGACAACAGGATATCGGATCTGGAGACCAGCGTCAGGATACTCGTCATCTGCAGCATGATCTCGATGATATTTGCACTGATCAGCATGCTGCCCTGCCGTTATTTTGGTTCTGCCTACAAAAAAAGCGGTTACAAGGGAACGCTCTATGCACAGAATTTTTCAAATTTTACGCTTGAAGAATTCAAACGGGAATTTGGCAGGATAATGGAAACCGGTAGAAATACTTATGATGAGATCATCACAGATCTTTATTTTCTGGGCAGATGCATCGGGTTCAAACAAAAGCTGCTCTATCTTGCTGCCGCAGTTTTTCTGATCGGTCTGATTACGGCCATCGGCAATACTTTGTCTAATGGATTAATTGAGTTTCAATAAATCAAAGCGTTTTCGGTAAATCCTGTAATTATTTTGCGCTTTCAAAAAACTGAAAGACAAATTTAGTTCTTTCATTTTTAAAAATTCAACCGGTCAAGATATTCTTCCAGTTCCCAGGCACGCAAATGTTTGATTCCTTCATTGTCGCCGGCATCCAGATCATCCATAGTCACCACCAGTTTCGGATAATTGTCGGCAACCATTTTCAGCGGTCCGTATTCACGAACCGAAGTTTCTGTATCTGTCAGACTGTAAGCGGTTTGTATATAGATCGTCTGACCCGATCTGACCGCAACAAAATCGATTTCTTTGTCCATTATATTTCCGACATAAACATCAAAACCGTTTCTGCGGAGCATCAGATAAACCAGATTCTCAAGCTGATAGCCAAATCCGTAACCAAATCCGCCAAACAGATAATTTTTGTATGCCGCATCATTTGCATAAAATTTATAGACCCCGCCTATGGTTTCTTTTCCGCGCAAATCATAACGCTCTGCGCGATGCATCATATAGGTTTCCTCTATAAATGAGATATAATTTGCGATGGTGTCATAGGTCGTCCGACGGCTTTTTCCTTTGTAAAATTTAACGATATTGTTGATCGACACCAGATTTGAGGCGTTGTTGACCAGATAAACAAAAAGTTCTCTGAGCAGCTCCGGATTTTTTATCTGATAACGCTGTATGATGTCTCTGAGCAGCACTGTATCGACTATCGACGAAACATAATGCCGTTTTGTTTCATCGTTTGGAAGCCATATCAGTTCAGGCAAACCGCCGGTCTGCATATATTTGACAAACTGCTTTTTTGAATTTTGATTTTTATTGATTTTTAAAAATTCGGTATAACTGAACGGCATGATTTCAAACTGAACATAACGGCCCGACAGCAGACTCGCCAGTTCACCCGAAAGCAGTTTTGAATTGGAACCTGTGATGAAAACTTCGCATTCGTCAGAAAAATCCTGAGATTTTGAATTGACAAATCTCTCCCATTCAGATATATTTTGGATTTCATCGATAAACAGATAAACCTTTCCTTCTGGTTTGATCTGTTTTTTGTATTCATTGTACAAATCGTTGAGCTGATGATAATCTTTCAGAAAATCAAATTCAAGAAATTCTTTGTTGATATAGAATATGTTTTTTGGCGATTTTCCCTGTGCCAGCAGTTCTTCCATCAGCTGTCTGAGCACATAGCTTTTACCGGTTCTTCTCTGTCCGGTCAATACTTTGACCAATCGGTTTCCAAGATACTGTGAGATTTTTCGGGTGTAAAGTTCACGCACAAATCCGGTGTTGGGAAGATCTCCATCCCAATAATTGTATTTTCTTATTTCATAAAATTTTTCTTCCACACTCGAAAATTTACTCAAATATACAATTTTTTCTTCTTTACTCGAATTTTCTCTAAATTTAAATAAATTTTCGTCTATACTCGAATATTTTCAATTTAATAAATGGTATTCAAAATTTTAAAACCCAAACAGAATTAAGTTGACCTCGAATTCTGATACTGCATTCAGCAAAATCTTCAACAGTTCTGCTTGTTCGGCTGAAGAAATAAAAAATTAACAAAACAAGGTTTGTCGCTCATGATTTCAAAATAAATCCTAAATCGTATATTCGTTCATTCATTTAAATGTTTTATGGATCTGAATTCTTTTGTCATCACAACAATGCTCTCAATTGCAATCCTGGCGCCGATTGCAGCAATGTATGCGGTTTCTCTGATCAGAAAGGGGAAATACAAAAAACACATTCGGATTCAAAAGACAATTTTCTGGATTTGTATAGTTGCCGTACTTCTGTTTGAGGTTTATATCAGAATTTCGGGCGGTTCGGGCAGTCTGATCAAAGAAAGCATTTATACCGACACAAATTTTTTCAAACTGATTCTCAGATTGCATATTGGAGGTGCAATTCTGACTTATCTGCTTTGGATTGCGATGGTAATCATTTCGAGCCGAAAATACAAAATGGCAAAAAAACTTCCGGGCAGCTTTTCAAAAGCACATAAATCGCTCGGCTATCTGGTGATTTTTGGTCTGTTTTATACCGCAATCACAGCGCTGATCGTTTGTGTTTTTGCATTTCTGCTGTAAACGGATCAGAGATTCTGGCAAATCATTTTTCCCAAAATCACTCAAAGCGCTTTGTACAATTGTTCATTTTCATTAATTTGCCCGTTTAATTTTTGAAAAATGTCAAAGCAGTCACACGAAAATCATTTTTTCGAATCCCAGGTACTGGGTCATCCGTCAGGTTTGTTTGTATTATTTTTTACTGAAATGTGGGAACGTTTCTCATTCTACGGAATGCGTGCCCTGCTTGTGCTTTTCCTGGTCAGCGCACTCGGAATCGGCGGCTGGGACTGGCCGAGAGAAAATGCTTTGGCGCTGTACGGAACCTATCTCGCACTGCTTTATCTGACACCCATCATCGGCGGACAGCTGGCCGATCGTTATCTCGGTTATCGGAAAGCAATCATCATCGGCGCATTGATCATGACACTCGGTCATGCAAGTATGGCGATCGAATCAAACAAATTCTTTTTGTATCTCGGATTGTTCCTGCTGGTGATCGGAACCGGATTTTTCAAACCGAATATGACTTCGTTTATTTCAATCCTTTACAAAGATCATCCCGAGAAAAAAGACGGCGCCTACACCATTTTTTATATGGGTGTGAATGCCGGAGCCTTCCTGGGCATCATGCTTTGCGGTTATTTGGGCGAAACCGTCGGATGGAGCTGGGGATTTGGACTGGCCGGAATTTTTATGCTGCTCGGTCTGCTGCAGTTTTGGCTTGCACACGGCATTTTTGGTGATGTGGGTCTGGCACCGAAAAAACAATTGGAAGAAAAATCCGAAGGTGAAACCGATGTTGAAACTTTAAAATCAACAAAAGAACATGACGAAGAAAAACCAAATCCGTTTACGCTGATCGACAAAATCGTAATGGTGCTGGTCGGTTTGGGCGGACTGACCTGGGTGATCAACGATCCGCTTTCAAAAATTGCAAATATCAATCTGCTCAAATTTGGAGATACAGATTTGTCAGGTCCGACGATTACGGCCGCACTGCTGCTGTTTGTTTTTCTGCTGATTTCAAGAGTGGTCAGATTCAGCCGGATCGTCAGAGACAGAATGCTGGCTGTGATGGTGATTGCATCGCTGATCATCTTTTTCTGGGCTGCATTTGAACAGGCGGGCGGTTCGATGAGCATTTTCGCAAAAGACTATACCAGTCGGGTGTTGTCCGGAAATTATGCAATGGCATTCGGAATCATCGACATCATCATCACTGTCGTTCCGGTGGCCATCATTTCGTATGTGCTTTTTCTGCTGTTCAAACAGACTTACAAAAATTATCTGGCGTCAAATCTTGTACTTGGATTCAGTTTCTTAATCATTTGGGGACTGATCATCTGGAAGATTTACGCCAATTTCAATACCTATTCGTACGAAATTTCTTATCCGGCTTATGAAATCACTCAAATCGACAAAGACGGAAATGAAGTCAAAGCCACAGTTGCGCTGAATGCTTTGAACGCACCGGACGAAGAAGCGGTGATCAAAGAGGAAACCGCAGTGATTCGTGCATTGGAAGATTTTCAGTCAGAGCAGCCGGTGCATATCATAGATTTGGACAAAAAAGGAAATAATTTCAAATTGATCGATGAAGCAAAAGCTGGCG
>JACFND010000001.1:0-3138 GCA_019455045.1 Flavobacteriia bacterium | reverse complement strand
GATTTGGACAAAAAAGGAAATAATTTCAAATTGATCGATGAAGCAAAAGCTGGCGGAATCAAGGAAAGCATTGAAGCAAAAGTGATTCGGAAAAAAGACAACGAACTCGAAATACCGGCGACCTGGTTTTTGATTTTGAATTCGCTGTTTATCATCGCACTCGCACCGATTTTCTCAAAATGGTGGGAGAGCAGATTCAATCCTTCGCTTGCAGGAAAATATGCAATCGGACTGTTCTTTTTGGGAATTGGTTTTGCATTTCTCGCATTTGGCGCAAAAGACATTCCGCAGGGCGCAAAAACGGCCTCGGTCAGTCTGATCTGGCTGGTATTTGCCTATCTGTTCCACACCATGGGCGAGCTCTGTGTACAGCCAGTCGGTCTGTCGTATGTCAGCAAACTGGTGCCGCCGCGGATGACCGCATTTATGTTTGGTGTCTGGTATCTGGCGCTTGCCATCGGAAACAAAACATCGGGTGTGCTCGGTCAGCAGATCGACCACATCACCGAACAGTACAATATTTCAACCTTCTTTCTGATATTTACGGTCATTCCGTTTATCATTGGTATCATTGCGCTGCTGCTCAGCAATACGCTCAAAAAACTGATGCACGGAATCAAATAAGGTTTGATGATTGAAATTGTTTAATTTTGTAATTCAGATTTGATCAAATGAAAAAGATTATAGCAGTTGGATTTTTTATGTTTATCGGTTTCGGGCTTTATGCACAGGAAATCGAATGGAAAACGCTTGAACAGGCAGAAACCGAAATGAAGAAGACGCCGAACAAACCGCTGTTTATCGATTTTTATACCGACTGGTGCGGCTGGTGCAAAACAATGGACCGCACGACTTTTCAGGATCCGGAAGTAATCAGCTATATCAACAAAAATTTTATTGCTGTAAAATTCGATGCGGAATCAAAAAGTGATGTGAAATTCAGAGGAAAATCCTACAAATTTGTCAGATCAAAAGGCGGCGGAAATTTCAAAGGCGTGAATTCGTTTGCTTATTTTTCACTGAGAGGAAATCTGTCCTATCCGGCTTATGCGATCATGAACAGCAACGGAAGACTTGAAAAACTGCTGCTCGGCTATATGCCCAAAGAAAAATTCTTTGAGAATCTGAACAAAGAAAATTAATCAATCGTCAAAGCGCCGTCTTTTCGGGTGTTCCAAATTTTTGGATAATCGATTCTGTCCGAATGATTCGGATAATTGCTGCCGTCTGTAATCAGCAGAACTTTTTGCCGGATTGAATCAGGTTTTGAATTGTTTCTGATCAGCACAAAATCATTTTCACGAATAAGAGAATCAATTCCGGGATTATAAAAAATCAGTCTTTTATTGCCGAGTTCGATCAGATCTTTTGTTTTTCTGTAATTTCCTTCGGCTTCCGAATTCAAATCCAAAAGTCTTGTGTTTTCTATCTTTTCATGAATTTCATAAGGTTTGATGATGTATTTTTTAATTTGAACCGAATCATTCCGATCCGCGATAAACACATCCATAAAAAGACCTTTTCTGACGCCGATCACCGTATTTCTGTTTTGATGAAACACGATGATTTCTTCTTTTTTCATCAGCTGATTTGATCTGTAAATCCGCTGGACTTCAAAAACAAAAATCAAGGAAAGAAACACAAAAAGATATTTTGGTTTCGGGCCGAAAAACAATTGTCTGACCATCAAAATTCCGACAATCAAAATCAAAAGCTCAAAAATCGTCAGATTCAAACGGTCAAAAACGAGCCCGTCAAACTGGGAAAGCCAATGGACATACGAATAACAGAGGCCGATAAATCCGTCAAAAAGTTTTTGCCACAAACCAAAATCAATTCCAAACGCAGTCAGAAAAATGGTCAGCATTCCGCCGCTCACCATCAGATAGGATGCCGCGATCATCACCGCATTTCCGGCCAAAAACAAACCCGAAGTCTGATGAAAGAAAAATACCGAAAACGGCAAAGTTCCCATCTGAGCCGAAACCGTGGTTCCGGTGAAATCGATGATCCTTTTTGAAATCTGACTTCTCGGTTTGAGCAGTTTTCGATAAATCGGATTGAAATACACAATAAAAAATATAGCCGAGTAACTCAGCAGAAAGCCCGGATCAAAAAGGAAATTCGGATTGTACAAAAGCAGTATCAAAGCCGAAACCATCAGTGTGTGATAGATATTTGGTTTTCGTTTGAGCAGAATGGTGATGTAATAAATCGAAATCATCAGACCCGAACGAAAGACAGGCGGCCTGAAATCCACAAATGCAACAAATGCCCAAATCAGTATCAGACTGATCAGAATCCTGATGTTTTTCCCGTTTTTCAATTGAACCAAAGGATAGAGCAAAATCATGATGATGCTGAAAACCATCATCACATGCAAACCCGAAATTGCAAGCAGATGAACCACACCTGTTCTTCTAAAATCATCTTCAATCTCGGGATTCATTTCGGTACGGTCACCGAGCAGCATCGCACCGACCAGATCGGCAGCCGCCTTGCTGTATCCGTTTTCGATCATCTGACTGTGAATTTTTCTTTTAAAAACGGAAGTCTGATAATGAAAACCGTATGCATCTTTTAGTTTTTCAAAATCATCATTGTGAAAAATCGTATAGTGGATTCCCTTTCTTTCAAGATATTTTGAATAATCAAAACCGTATGGATTCAGCGGCTTTTGAACATTCAGCAGTTTGGTCTTGATACTGATTTCTTCACCTGAAAACAGTTCCGGGTTTTGTTTTGACCAATAAAGCAGCACCAAAGTTTTTCCGGTTTGAACCGAATCCAGACTCAGGATTTCAGCGCTGTACTTTCTGAATTTTTCGGAAGATCTGAAGATTTCATTGATTTTCAGACTGACAACTGTTTCATTGTCAACAAAATTTGAAGGAAGCGGTTTCCACCGGTTGTAAAAATCAGAAAATAAAAAACCGTAAATCCCAAATACGATCAAAACGACTGATGAAAAAACCGCCTTCTTTCTCAACAGCAAAATCAATACAGCCAAAAAGACGGTTGCGATCAGATATTTCAGACCCGAATTTCCGGACATTCTGAAAGATTCGGAAAACAGTATACCGCTGATCAGCCCGCTCAATGGGAAAAGAAAGGGTTGGCTCTTCATGATCGTTTTTT
>JACFND010000088.1 GCA_019455045.1 Flavobacteriia bacterium | reverse complement strand
CTAAAGGTAGGAATCGAGGAAAATTAATGAAACTTTTGGGGTGTATGATAAGATTTAATTATCATAAATCAATTTGCAATCGTATTTTCATATCTAAATTTGCATAAAATTTTTAGAAAATGACCAAACTCAAGATATTGACTTCGACAAACCGAAGTGGTGCAAAAGGCAGATCTATTGCTGACTGGATCACTGAAATTGCAAAACAAAACAGTGACTTTGATGTGGAACTGCTCGATCTGGCTGAAATCAATCTTCCGTTTATGGATGAACCGCATCATCCGGTTTTAAAAAATTATCAGTTTGAACACACCAAAAAATGGAGTGCAAAAATCGATGAAGCAGATGCATTTATCATCGTTTTGGCAGAATACAATTACGGTTATCCGGCGCCGATCAAAAATGCAATCGATTATCTGCATCAGGAATGGAAATACAAACCGGTCGGTTTTGTGAGTTATGGTGGAATTTCTGCCGGTCTTCGTGCGGTTCAGATGCTGAAACAGGTGTTGACCACTTTGAGCATGATGCCGTTGACACAACAGGTGAATCTTCCTTTCTTTTCAAAAGAAATCGACGAAAACGGAGTTTTTCATCCCAATGATTCTGCCACCAGATCTGCAGGTGTAATGCTTGACGAACTGAAAAAATGGAGCGAATCGATGAAAACACTCAGAATCGCTGAGAGCCAGCCAGCCTGATTCGGCCCTATTTCATTTTTTACTAAATTGCGGTCTGTTGGAATGATCATATTATGGATGATTTAAATATAGACAAGGCGGTCAATCTGATTCTTGAAAAAATCAATCATTGGGCATCCGATCTGATTTCGATGCTGCCCAATCTGCTGATTGCATCTCTGATTTTAGTGCTTGGTTTTTATTTTTCAAAAAAGATCAGAAAATTCGCTGAGAAAAAACTGCCCAAACTGTTACCAACCAAGACACTGGCAAATCTTTCGGTCAGTCTGATTTATATTTTCTGTCTGGGAACCGTAATTTTTGTCGCGCTGAAAATACTGAATCTCGACAGTACCATCACCACTGCGCTCGCCGGAGCCGGAATCGTCGGTTTGGGTTTGGCATTTGCTTTTCAGGATATCGCCGCTAATTTTATTTCGGGAATTTTTATTGCATTCAGCCGTCCTTTTTATGTGGACGAACTGATTCGGGTAAAGGATTTTGAAGGTTTTGTGGTTGAAATGAGGTTGAGAGAAACCATCATCCGCACCCATCAGGGACATTTGATTTCTTTGCCCAACAAAGAAGTTTTTCAAAATGCAATCACCAATTACACCCGTTACGGAAAAAGAAGAGCGGATGTGATCGGGGGTGTTTCTTATGGCGAGGATTTGAGAAAAGTCAGAGAAGTTGCACTGAAAGCGCTTGAAAGCGTTCCAAATGTGATTGCAGAGGACACTACTTTTTTGTTTGAGGAATTTGACGGAAGTTCAATCAATTTTAAAATCAGAATTTGGGTCAATTCAAGTAAATTCGGTGATTATCTGCAGTTTATCAATGACACCATCATCGTTTTGAAGGAAGCTTTTGACGAAAACAATATCTCGATGCCGTTCCCGATTACCACGCTCGATTTTGGAATCAAAGGCGGTGAAAAACTGTCTGATGTTCTAAATTCCGGAAATCAGAAGTCTGAAGATTCAAATTAATTATTTCAATCACAAAGGATCCACATCGATATTGATTCTAACCGATCGATAAGCGGTTACTGTATGCAATCTTTCGATATTTTTCTCGATCAATGATTTGATTTTTTTTGAAGAAGTATTTTCGGGAATCTTGATCATCAGCTGTCTGATATACAGATTCCTGATTCTGCTGACAGCCGGTTCTTCGGGACCGAGCAGATGTCTTTCGTCCAAAAACGGTTTCATCAGTTCGGCAAACTGTTTGGCGACTTTCTCGTTTCTTTCGCGGTTTGCATGTTTGAAAGTAATTTGAATCAGTCTCAAATAGGGCGGATACAAAAACGCTTTGCGTTCATACAAAATATCTTTTGCGGTTTTTTCATAATCATAACGGCTGACATTCTGCAAAATCTCATGATCGGGATTAAAAGTCTGAATCAGTACCAAACCCTGTTCTTCCCTTCTGCCCGACCGACCTGCCACCTGTGTGAGCAGTTGAAATGCTTTTTCGTGGGCCCTGAAATCCGGAAAATTCAAAATCGAATCGGCACGGATCACACCGACCAGACCGATATTTTTAAAATCCAAACCTTTTGAAATCATCTGGGTACCGATCAAAATATCGATTTCCTGCTGTTCAAAAGCGTCAATCGTCTTTTCGTAAGCATGTTTTTTTCTCATCGCATCCACGTCCATACGCGCAATGCTGAGTTTTGGAAACAGCGACTGCAGCTGAACTTCAATCTGCTGAGTTCCAATTCCTTTTGTATTCAAATCAAGACTCTGACAGTTCGGACATTTTGTAAGCATCGCCTGAGTGTGACCGCAATAATGACATCTCAGCGTATTTGTGAATTTGTGAAAAGTCAGCGGTACGTCACAATTCGGGCAAAAGGGTGTAAAACCGCAATTCATACATTCGACGATGGGTGCAAATCCGCGACGGTTCTGAAAAATCAGCACCTGTTTGCCGTGATTGCAGCAATCCTGAATCGCATCTCTCAAACTGTGTGTAATATCACCGCTGATCTGTTTGGTGCGCAAAGCCGCTCTCAGATCGACGAGTTCGATTTTTGGAAGTTTTACATTTGAATATCTTTGGGTCAAGGTTACATAACCGAATTTACCTGTTTGTGCATTGTGATAACTTTCCAAGGATGGTGTCGCCGAACCGAGAATGACATCCGCTTCCGACTGTGAAGCAAGCACGATGGCGGTATCCCGCGCATTGAAATAGGGTTTGATGTCATTTTGTTTGTACGAAGAATCGTGTTCTTCATCGACGATGATCAGACCGAGATCACGAAACGGAAGAAAGAGTGCAGATCGTGCACCGATGATAATTTTGTAATCACCGTTCAGTGTTTTTTGCCACAATTCTGCTCTTTCATTCTGATTAAATTTTGAATGATAAATTCCGGTGATTTCTCCAAAATATTTTCGAATCCGCCGAATCATCTGTGATGCAATCGAAATTTCGGGCAAAAGAAAAAGAACGGTTTTGCCCTGAGCCAAAGTCTTTTCAATCAGCTTGATATACACCTGGGTTTTTCCGCTCGAAGTTACACCGTGAAGCAGAACCGTCTTTTTTTGTTCAAAATAATTGCTGATCGATTCAAGCGCCTGATTTTGTTCGATCGTCAGCTTTTCAGAATCTTCAGTTTCGATTTCCTCTTCTTCAATTCTTGAAGTTTTTAATTCATAAATCTCAATCAATCCCTTCTCTTCCATCGATCTGAGCACAGCATGTGTGCCCGATCTTTCTTTCAGAAATTTTGAAACCTTGACCGGTTTTTCGGACTGCTGTTCCTCAACGATCAATTGCAGCAAAAGTTCGCGCTGACGGTTTGCATTTTTGAGTCTGTCCATTGATTCGTTAAAGAATTTCTGATCCTTTTTTAAATTCGGAATCACCCTGACATAGAGCTCTATTTTGGGTGTATATTTTTCTTTGAGGACTTCATCCAATTGAACAATTCCCTTTTCCCAAAGCGATTTGATCACCGAAATTGCGGATTTTCTTTCAATGATTTTTGCGGTTTCGCTCACCGAAATCAATCCTTTCTGATGAATCGCCTGAATCACCATCTTTTCAGAATCGGTCAATTCTTCGTCCACAGCTTCGTCCATACCCGTAAATCTGACCATGGTTTCGCTTTCCCATTTGAGCGCAGTCGGAAAACCGGAACGGTAAACATCGCCCAAAGTGCACATATAATAATCTGCAATCCATTCCCAGAGTCTGATCTGATCTTCAGTCACCAAAGCTTCCAGATCAAGAATCGAATCTATCTTTTTGGTTTTGAAAAGTTCGGGTTTGTTCTGATGAAAGGAATGAATGATGCCGGTATAAAGTTTATTGGTTCCAAAAGGCACGGTTACCCTGCTGCCGACAGTAAGCTGTTTCAGTTCGTCTTTGGACACCTCATAAGTAAAGGTGCCCGGCAGTGCGAGCGGAAGAATAATTTCGGCAAAATAATGTTCGGCCATAACGGAAAACAGCGACTTTTGGTTTGATTTTATAATTCAGCCAATTTAATAAAAACCAAAGAAATTCACATCAGTTTGCGTGTCCGAAGACGACTGATGAATCATAAAATTAAAAGTTGAAAGTAAGCACATGACAAAATGTTTTCATTGAATTTCGGGAAATTGATTTACCCCAAAACCCTAAAGGGAGTCCAATTTTCCTCAATTTCTCCCT